>JAGMDP010000136.1 GCA_023128635.1 Candidatus Heimdallarchaeota archaeon
GGTTCACAACACAAAATCATATAATCTGGAAATATCAATTTGGAGTGTTCACGAAAAGGAAGTATGTTACAAGTCATTATCACATACTATTTCTAATAAAAAATCCTAAGAAATACTATTTCAATAAAATAGATCATTATCCTGAAGATGTGTGGGAAATTAAAAGAGAGTATCTCCCCGGTGAAAAAAAGAATTCAACCAAGCTCCCTGATAAGCTTGTTGAAAAATTACTTTTGTATTCCAGTCAAGAGAATGACTTAGTTCTTGATCCCTTTATGGGAAATGGTACAACAGCAGTTGCGTGCATAAAACATAAACGAAACTACCTTGGTTTTGAGATCAATCCAAATGCAAAAGAAATAATTGATGTAAATATTACCAAAGCTCAAGAAAGATAAAGTTGTAGGTTCACTCACGACTCTGTTTACATCATTGATAGGATTATCCATTATCTCTGTAAAGCCTAAGGTAAAGAGCGAACCTAAGTATAGTTCTTATACCTAAGTAAATGAATTTTCTCAAAGAAATGCCCTCTCTATTGAGATATAGGAAAAGTTTAAAATAAATAATCCGTCAATTATTTCAAAACAGAGATAGTCCAATAAGTGGTTAGGCATTGCTACTTATTAATTGAGCAAAGATATTGTTCACTTTTGTAACTATCTAAACCAACTATAAGGATGTTAACATGAATGTATACCGGGTTACTCTTTGCATCTGAACCCTTATTTTACAGTATTTTGTTACTAGTTTCTCTTGGTTTAGCACTGACAATATTCTTAATGCTTTTCTTTATAACAGTAGGATACGGTCGACACAACAAGGAACGCTGGGGACCTCGAGTGAATACTCATCTCGGTTGGTTTGTTATGGAGATCCCTACAATTGTGATTATAGGATTATGCTTTGTATTTAGTGATAAATGGAAAAGTCCAGTTCATTATGCATTTCTATTTATTTGGTTCCTCCATTATGCCCATAGAGTGTTCATTTATCCCTTTACAATTAGAAATGGTAAGAAAATGACTCTTACAGTAGTTCTCATGGGTTTTATTTTCAACATCATTAATGCCTATATTCAAGGTCGTTGGTTGTTTACCTTATCTGATCCAGCCTACTCAGGCAGTCTGTTATTCCCTATCTCTAACATAGATTACTCCTCAGTTAGTTGGTTATATTCCCCACAATTTATTATTGGGACACTTCTCTTTTGTTTTGGATTCTTCATCAACAAACAATCGGATCATATTTTGAGGAGCTTAAGAAAACCAGGGCGAGATAATTCCTATTGCATACCAACTGGTGGTTTATATAATTGGATTACTTGTCCAAATTACTTGGGTGAAATCATGGAATGGATAGGTTGGGCTGTTCTAACATGGTCAATTGCTGGATTGTATTTCACACTGTGGACTATTGCTAATCTTCTCCCGAGAGCAATTTCGCATCATAATTGGTATAAGGAACAATTCGAAGAGTATCCTGAAAAACGGAAAGCACTAATTCCCTTTTTGCTGTAAGAAATAATTTATCTCATTTATTCCTTTTTCTTTATATATGAGAATAATGAAATCATATCGTGATTTCTAGAGGTAATTGGGTATGTCAACGAAAAAAAGTCCTCGATATCTCGAATTAAGACCATCAGGAATTGGGGGAACCATCATAGTTGCTATTATAGGATTGCTATTGATGACTTTCTTACTTTATATCGGTTTGATCATGAAATATAAGGCCTTAATGTTAACCATTCCTTTCTCGGTTTTTATTGGTCTGTGGTTATTGCTTTACCTTCCTTACAAAATTTATTCCTTCAAGACAAAATCAATTGATATTTTAACATTTACAGATGTAGGTATAATCATTCACAATAAGAAACTTGACATTCTTGAAACCATAACTTGGACTGAAATTATTGATATAATAATTACAAAGGTAGATGGTGATAGCAAACCAGAGGAAATTGCGATAATAAGTAACAACCGAGCTGAAAAAATAAATCTAAAACTCTACCATACAATCTTTACCTCAACTGAAGCGATCTGGGGAAAGATAGTCAATATATATGAGAAGAACAAACAGATATTAATCTGAATCTTGATATCTTATCAAGATAGAAGTTACATATCCTATTTAGGAAATGTATTGAAGAAGATGGCAAATAATACTATTATAGTAAGCTCTTCTTTTATTGGAAAAAGATTTAACTTACTAAATATAAGTAAGAAAAGAAAAGTAATAATAGTACTTTTATCCCATCGTTTCTAAAAACGTTCTTGAAGTTGAAAAAAAATGCCAAAAGTAACTTACGAGCCCATATCTGCGAAAGATGCTCTCAAGCAGATTAAAGATCTCTGTAGTATAATGGTTGATCTTGCATTTTCTTCTATTATTTATGAAGATAAAGGACTCGCAGAAGAGGTAAAGGAGCTTAGGGATTTAGCTGTCAAGCTAAATTATTTATTAACTATGTCATTACAAGTCGCAGTTCGCGATGGTCGAGATGCACAAGCAACTATTCCTTTAGTAGTTCTTGGTCATGCAAGTGTAGACATAGCTAATTCTGCAACTGATATTTCTAATGTTCTTCTAAAAGGATTCAATGTTCATCAAATCATAAAGGATTTATCTCAAAGAGTTGCACGAGATTTAATGAGAGGAAAAATCTCTGAAGAATCAATTCTAAAAGGCTACGCAATTAAGGATATTACAGAAAAAATGAATTATTCGGTCACAATTTATGGCTTAAGACAAGACGAGAAATGGATAATAAAACCCGATCAAAGTATTAAGCTAGAAGCTGATGATCTAATTCTTGCAAGTGGCTCAAGCTCAGGTATTAGTCTTCTAAAATTATTGGTTGGAGGAACTGCGGAAGAAATCAGTCCACCGGAAGAGGAAGACGAAGATCCAAGTGTTGAATCTTTAGCGGACAATATTGTTGATTATTTAATCGCATTAAAGGATACAAGTGAAGTTATGGTTGACCTTGCATACGGTGCTGTACTTTATAATAATAAAGAACTAGCTCAACTCGTTACTAATATGGAGAAAAGAGTCGATACCATACGAAACAAAGCAGAAATAGCTGTTTTGCGTTTAACGAGAAATACCTCTGAAGATATATCAGCTCTTCAAGGTCTTGTTAGAATTATCGAAGCAACTGAAGATATTTCTGATTCAGCTAATCAGATTGCTAAGACGGTTCTCGCTGAACTCCCTTCACACCCTATTATTGAGCTGGTGGTTGAAGAATCAACTGAGAACATCTTCGAAATGATTGTTGAAGAATCTTCATCAATTGTTGATAAAACAGTTCCCGCTGGTAATTATCTTGATGAATTCGGGATAAGGGTATTGGCGATCAAAAGAACTGCTGGTCACTACTTCAAACCAAGAAGAAGGACCAAGATTCGAGTTGGTGATACAATTATTTTCACAGGATTAAGAGATGCTTGTAATGCGTTCCAACAACGCGAAGAGGAAGCCGTAGAAGAAAAGGAAGCAGAGATTGAAGCAGCTAAGAAAGCAGCAGAGCTGGTAGTAGATGAGGTTGTTGAAAAAGTCTCCGAAGAAGTTTCAGAGATAACCGCAAAAGAAGTATCAAAGAAAACAGTAAAAGAAGTTGCGAGTAAAGCAGCGGAAAAAGCAACAGAAAAAGCGTCCAAGAAAGCAGCTTCAGAAGCCGCTGAAGAAGCGGTTGATACTGTTACAAAGAAAATGACTGATAAGATTGTTTCCGAGGTCGTTAAAGAAACCATGAAGACGAAAAAAGGAGACAAATCTGGACCGAAGAAAGAAGCAACAAAGAAAGTAGTTCAAGATGCTGCTGAAAATGCTGCTAAAAAAACTGTTGAGGATGCCCGTAAAAAAGTTGAACAAGCTGTAAAAGAAGCAGCAGAGGATACAATCGAAGAAAAATCTGAAACAGTTATTAAGAAAGTAACAAAGGCTGCAGAGAAAAAAGCAGCAGAAGAAATTGAACCGGTTGTTAAGGATGCAGTTAAGATTGAAACCGAACGAGCAGCCAAGAAAGCAGCTACTGAAGCAATAAAAGAAACATCTACGATAGATGAACCAGAAAAAATAGTGATTGATGCTGCTACAGAAGCGGCGAAAGAAGTAGCTGAGAAATCAGCAGAGCGAGTTGTAGAACGCGCAGGTAAAAGAGTAGCTACTAAAGCAGCAGAGGAAGCAGCAGAGAAAGCAGCCGAAAAAGAAACTAAAAAAGTTGCTAAGAAAGCTGCGAAAGAAGCTGCAGAGGAAGTTGCAGAGGAGGTGTTAGAGAAAGAAGTGAAAGAAGCCGTACAAAAAGCTGCTGAAGAAGCAGCAAAGAAAGCAACTAAAGAAGAAAAATAGGACTAGCTATTGAACATCTTGGCTTTTTCTAAAAAGCCAATTACACGAAAAAATTAGGATACGTGATTTCGCATGTACAATGAAAATTACCTGGTATATTGGTGAAGTAAATGCCTTCAACGTCGAGCATTGGCAAAAGAACTGCCGTGAATTTGTTTTTTGGAATATTTATCCAAGCTATGATAGCACTTGCCTTCGACTCTGGCGGAATTGTTTCAGGTACTATTGCTAATTTAGCAATGAATACTCAAATGATAAAATGGATTTTACTACTTTATGGTCCTCTGTTAGCAGCAAGAGGTGATATAGCTGTCCTTGCTGGAAAACTTGGGACTGGTTTGCATTTAGGAACTGTAAAACCTTCTTTTAGAAAAAATACTCCTGTATACAAGAGTTTGGTTGCATCAACTTTAACAATTGCTATGTTAGATGCATTCTTAGTCGGTATTGTAACTTATATTATGAATCTTCTAATTTTTCCTGCTGACTTGAAGGTTTATAATCCTACATTCTTTTTTGTAATACCCATACTTGTTATGACCGTCGCAGCACTCATATCAACTCAAATAACTAGTGCTGTTTCTTTCTTTACTTATAAAAAAGGATTGAATCCAGATGTTTATGTAGTGCCAGTGATGTCTACTGTAAACAATATTCTAATAACAGTAACTTTTGCTGGGATTTTAGCTGCTCTCAGACCATGGGGATGGTCCCAACCCACTATAGAAGTAAATGGGCAAGAAGTTTTCGCTGTTGCACAAGGTAATGAAATGATTGCAACTTATATTGCAATTATTCCTGCAATATTAGCTCTTGCAGGTACAGTTTATATAATAATGAAAAACAGAAAAGATTATGAATACAAAAAAATGATGAAAGAAGCGGTTTTTGCAGTTTTTGCTAGTGCCATAATTGGTACAATTACAGGCCTCATCCTCACACAAGGTGAGGCAGCTTTAGAAGTATATCCTCAACTGCTGGTTGCTTTCCCCGCACTTATAGGCACTCTGGTTGACCAAAATGCAATCTTTGCGAATATGCTAATTACGGATTTCTCGGCTGGTTATACGGAACCGAAGATAAAATCATTTAGAAAACCTGAAGTATGGACTAAATTTTTGGGCATTGGAGCTGGTGGAATAATAATTACTGCGCTTCTAGGTCTTATTGGAACGTTCATTAAATTTAAAGAAGTTCGAATTATCTCTGAAGAACTTGCTAGACCAATTATTGTTCTAATGATATTAGTTATGATCGTAACGATATTGGCAAATATATTAGGTTTCATAATTGTTGGGTCATTAATCTATGTCTTGTCAATCTTTGCGTTTAGAAGAGAAATTGATCCAGATAATTTTGCAATACCTCTTACGGCTTGTTTAGCTGATTTAGCGTGTGCTGGATTTATAATGGTATTCTCATTCATAATGCTTCCTGGAGTAGCAGGAAGTCATGCAGAAGCGTTAACTACAGCGGTTATTGCCTTCATAGGGTAGAAGTTTCTAAAAACTTTAATTTTTAATCTTTTATTGCTATTTTTACTTTCAAAGAATTTTGAAAGATTCATATACTATTTCAGCATACATTAACTTGTCTAGCAACGAGCTTTGAACCTAGTTCTTTTGTTGCACAACTCTCGTTAAGAGAGGATTTTGCGGTTAAAGATTTCGCACAATAAGCGAAAAATAGAAATAAGATTTAGCTTTCACAACAACAAGATGGAGATAGTATTCCTAAAACTGGGAAATTTCTCTCTAAACCAGACAAATAAAATAAACTAGAGGAGTGTGAAATTACGTGAATAGAGTGAAAATCAAGGAATGGTTCAAGAAACCAACCGTTATTAGAATCATACTCCTGATTACTGTTCAAGCATTACTCGCTCTTCTCTTTGACGTTTTCGGTCTTGGTGCAGGAAGTATAGGTACCTTTACTTTCCTGGAATATGCTAGTAGAACTGATCCTGCTGAGGTTTTCGCTAAAGCTGGTGCATTTATCATTCTACTATATCCTCCATTACTATCTTCTGATGGTGGGATAGGAGTTTTAGTAAGTAGACTAGGCACAGGCTTGCATCTCGGTTCTATCAAACCCAAGATTCTCAAGAATACAAAACAGTATTACACATTGATTTCAGCAACTCTAACTATGGGAGCCTTCAATGGTCTCTGGATTGGTACTATTTCATATATTATAAACTTGATAATACAAGGAGCAAATCGCATTCCTAATCCCTTGCCTTTCATAGTTATACCAATATTGACATTAACCTTTGCATCTTTGATTTCATCACAAATCGCTAGTTTCATGGCTTTCTTTATGTTCAAAAGAAAACTGAATCCAGATGTTTGGGTATATCCCACAATGTCTACAGTTAACAACATTCTAAGCACTCTGCTCTATGCTGCAATGATTAGTATGTTGAAACCTGCAAATTGGTATAATGAATCAGGCTTTAATTCAATAACAAGAGGAACCTATTTCGCATTTATTCCTGTGTTTCTATATTTAGTATTCATTTCAGTTTTAGTTGGTATAAAAGTAAAAAATAAGGACTACAGAAAAATACTCAAGCAAGCTATCCCCATTCAAACCGTCACATTAACAATAAACTCTTTGACAGGCGGTATTCTTAGTAAAGCAGATGTTGCTCTAAAGAATATTAGTGGATTGTTCTTAGTTTATCCTGCATTAATAGATACGCTGGGTGATGAGGTAACCATTATAGCAAATACTACATCAACAAATCTAGCTTTAGGTACTTTAAAGCCAAAACTCTCAGCCATCAAAGACAAAGATTTGTGGACGAATTTAATAGGAGTAGGTCTTGCTGGTTTTGTTCTGCATTTATTCTATGGAATCTTTGGGTCAATATTTGCCGGAGACTTTCAGCATATCGGCTTGGTACTAGGGTTTTCACTCGTGATATACATTATTGGTTTCTTAGTAGTTCAGTCCATAGCGTTCTTACTGATAATTTTCGCATTTAAGAGAGGATTAGACCCTGATAATCTTGCAGTTCCTGTAATTGCTGCCCTATCAAACCTTGTTTCCTCTACCCTATTATTCCTACTCACGCTGCCTCTTTTAACATAAAAATTGCCTTATTCCATATTTATTTAATTGATAAAAAAACATTATAATCCCTCTTTAAACTACAAATTATCCTTTGAAAATACAATGTCTTTATTAGGAGTTCAAATCCATTGAGTAAAGTAACACCGGATATGTTGAAATCAAAAATAGTTTTTGATACAAAAGGCGTTAAAGCTGGTACCGTTCTAAAAGTTATTAGAGAGAAATATGAAAAAATTTCAGCTGATTTCATTGAGATTGAAATTGAGAAGAGATTTAATTTTGGTGCTAGAGAAATCGTAAAAGTCCGAACTAGAGATGCTCAATTACAGCCAGATGGAAATGTGAAGGTAAAGTATACAAAGGAACAACTAAAGGTAATGGCTAAGGAACAAGAACTTCAGAGACATCCTCCAACTATTTAGTAATTTTTATAGCTTGAAATCTTTAGGTAGGAATTCCTTTAGTTTTTTAACTATGGTAAATCCTTTCCTAAATAGACCCAATTCTTCACTATTTATTGCCTCGTCTAGTGAAACCCATTTGTATTCTGTATGTTCCCATGAAAGCTTGACTTCTCCTTTTAGGTATCGACACCAAAAAACAATGAAAACCATTGGATATTCTTTTGATCCTCGGTAAAAGAAAGAAGTATGAATAGGCATAATTACTTCAACATCCAAATCCACTTCTTCTTTTACTTCACGAAGTACCCCTATAGCAGGATCTTCTTCTTCTTCCAAACGACCTGTTACAAACTCCCACAAATTCGCTCCAACATCTTTTTCTGGTGATCTTAGAAGAACTAAATATTGATCTTCTTTTTCAATTAGCGCTCCGACTGCTAAATAGAATTGTTTCATCACTATTTCCCCTTAATTTCTATTCTATGAATTCCTTTAGATTTAAAGTACACTTCAAGGATTTGCTCATTTCTATCTTTTACGTATCTAGAACCAGGAGCAGTAACCAAGTAATCATTCGGATATTGAATATTTGGAACATAAATTTTTGAGGGAGCTTTGATTTTTGGATTATTTTCATACTCTAAAACAAAATGTTTCTTTCTTCTATTAAAGGACATAGAAAGAAGTCTGCCGGTAATATTTCTAGCAAATGGTCTACAAAAACCCTCGACAGCTCTACCACCACTGTTGATGTCTTCTGGATTAGTTTGTTGATCACGACTAAAAATCGATAAATCTTCCATGTTCCACAAATCTCCCCATTCATTAGAGTTATCTGCTGTGTAGTTCCACATTGTGAAATTCAATAAATTAGCATCCATACATTCAAGATGGAGTGTTATTGCATCGATTTGTTTTTGCCAGTTCCCATTTCTAAATGCCTTTTTGTTATACATATTAAATGGAATTCCAAATTCTCCAATTAAGGTTGGACAATTGCCCAATAACTGAGAAAATTTCTTGATATTTGCAAGCTGTTTAATGAAGAGATTCCTTATATTTTTGTAAAAGAAATAAGGCTTCGAAGTTTGGGTGTCTAGATTAAAATGCTTCATGAATCTTCTAAGATAAAGCGTTATGCCATCATACCAGTGAGATGCATTCACAATATCTTTTGCATCCTTCTTTGTCCACTTGTATTTACTTTCCTGAATATGGGTATTTGCGTTAAATATTAATTCAAAAGGATCTGTTTCGATGAATATTATAGCATCTGTATCTATAGTACGTATTGCTTTTGCATAATTGTTAATGAATGGTTTTATGTGGTTCCAGAAGAAATTGGTTTGTCCACCCTTGGAGAAGTAGTTAGGTTTTACCAATTTGGGTTTGCCTTTAGAATCTTCTTTGTAGATCCCTAACTCTCTCCAAATATCTTTAGCATCTGGTAACCAACAAGACACTCCATTGGGATTGACCAGTCTAGAATCAGTTTGCTTCATACTGACTCCCTTTATTTCATAATAAGGTATTTTCATAGGGTACCCAGAAGCTGTAGCTATTGCCTCAAAACCAGTAAACCGTAGACCCCAATCTCTATCATTTGAATGATTCAAATCTGCCATTCCAATGAAACCATTATTTGGTTCATTCCAAATATCAAAACCAATAACATTAGGTAATTCTCTACAATTTTTCGCAACTTCTTTCATTGAATTAATAAAATGTTCTTGTAAGTAATCTTGAATGGTTTTCTTCCCAATTTTGAAACCTGGTGCAAAATCATTCCCTCCAAAGAATAGAGTAAACATTGTTGAAGTAGCAAATCGAAAGTAATTTGAGGACCAAATCATCTGAGGATAATCATTTGGATACTTTTCTTGCATAAGCAAAGCAGCTTCAGTTTCCGTGAATTTAGTGTAATCCAGACCAACTTTTTCTAATGTCCATCCTGGCGCACCATCACCACCAGTCATTCTGCTCCAAACATCTTGGTGTGGATCAATGAAACAATATAAATCGTAATCATTTGCTTTTTCAAGTAGCTTGCGTAAATATTTCAAATATTCTCTATCATATTTTCCAGGACCTTTATGTTCTATAGCTTCCCACGTTGTAAGAAATCTTAGGCAGTTAAAGCCCCAATTTTTTAATCTGGAAAAGTGTTCATCAGCTTCATCTAATGGGAAAGGATGACCAATAAATGAAACATCTTTGTGATCACTAAAATCTGTTTTAATATGAGTTGCCCCATCAGGAGTTACTGGAACTTTAGTACTTCCGCCTAAGTTTACTCCACGCAATAACACTGAACGCCCTTTTTCATCTCTAAAAGTATCATCCTTTATTCTTAAAGTCAAATCTACATCACAACAAAATTCTATAAAGAAAATTCAATTGTAGTTTCAAATACTTTTTGTTCCTCTAAAACGAATGTTTTTAATCTTCTATTAGGTAATCTGACTATAAATGGTTCAAAATGCCATATCTTAAGTGAGGAATTAACCAGTGACAGGTACTTTCAAAGCAATCGATGATTGGATAATTTTAGGAAGACCTGGTTATGCTGGGAAGAAGAAAAAACTACGAAGAAAAGAATTAGAGGAGAAATTTGGTTCAGGAAACTGGAGAATCCTACATCTAGTAAATAATAAACTGCACTCTCGAGAAGAGGCATTGGAACTTTACGAAACTGGTTATTTTCATTACTTGAAAGATAATCCAGAGGTTCTGGAATGGTTAGTAACCTATGCAAAAGAAATCTATGATACAGCTCCTTCAAACGTAGAATCGGGATTCGATTATTCTATTCAAGAAACAGATGCTGCTCACTTGCATGATATTGCGATTCGTAGATCTGTAAGAAAATTAGAGAAAAAATTTCAAGGAGATGTTTTGTTGGAAATTCGGGGAGAAGATAGTGAAGGTTTTATTTTGTCCACAAGTCAAATTCCATTTCATCAACCAGATTTAATCTTAAAACCTCAATTGAAGGGTTGGTGGAAAAAAAACAGTATAGAGTCCTTTTGGCAAAGCAATAAGGTCCTGTTAGTGAAAAATGATACCTTAGTTAACATGTCTCAGCAAATGATTGGTGTGGTATTAAGGAAAGACATTCGAATGGGAAAAGGCAAATTTAGCGTTCAAACAGCACACGCAATTGTTAGCTTGCTATCTGAAAAAGGTTTGAAATGGGATTTTAAGGACAAGCCAATTGAAATTTGGACTGTTAAAAGTGAAGAAGACTTGCTTGGAATCCATCGTCAAATTCAGAAACTAAAGATTAACTGCTCCTTAATCAGAGATGCAGGAAAAACACAACTTGATCCTGGAACAAAAACCGCGGTTGGAATAGGACCAATAAATGAAGCGATTTTTGAGAAAGTGATGAATTCATACAGTGCTTCTCCTCAAGAAACTGGGAAACGAAGTTATAGAGAACTCAAGAATCTTATTTTGTATAAACTTTAATTTTTGATTCTTATACAAATTTCTCTGTTTATTTGGTTGAATCAACACAAATCTTTTGAATATGAGTTAAGCTTGGTGATTACTGAAGCACTAATGGTGTAGACGGTCAATAAATATCCGGTAGGATTTAAAAAAATGGCAAAAATTAAAACTGGCGATTTCCTTAAGATTTCATTTACTTTAGTTGTGAAAGGCAGTGGCCAAATTATCGAAACAACTGATGAGAAAATTGCTAAAAAAGCAGATATTTTTGATGAGAAAAATAATTACGGTCAACGATTAATGATCGTGGGCAATGACGAGATGTATCTTAAAAAGTTAAATGAATCAATTATAGGGAAGGATGTAGGTGAAAAATTCAAGGTGTCAATTCCTCCAGAAGACACTTTTGGACAAAGAGATTCTTCGAAAATTAAACTTCTAGGTAGAAAAGAATTGGTAGCTAAAAATATTATACCTGAAGTAGGAAGACAAATTCAATGGGGAAATCAAACAGGAGTCGTTCTTTCTGCAGTAGGAGGAAGGGTTAGAGTTGATTTTAATCATCCCTTAGTAGGGCAAACAATCGAATATAAAGTAGAAATTAACGAGAAAATAGCTGGAGCAAAAAAGAAACTAGAGGTTCTCATAGATTATCTACTTCCAGGTGTTGATCTTAAAACTTTCACCATCAAAAATGAGAAAGAAAAGATTACCATCACAATGCCAGAGGAAATCACAACAAAAGACCTATATTTACAATTTAGAAAAATACGAATTGCAGCAGAAATTAACAAGAATTTTCCTGAATGCAAAGAAGTGTTATTCATTGATAGTTTCAAATTCTGAGTAAGCTTATTTAGAAGGTAAACTATCTTACTTTCCTTTTCTTAGATACCAACCAAGATCCATGATATTCTTAAGTGCCACTTCATCTCTTTTCTTTGGATCTCCAAAGTCAGAAATTGGTAGCAATAATTTTCCTAATCCAAGATAATCAGTATTTGTGTTAACAACTAGAACTTTATCTCCTTTTGATAATCCTTCTTTAATTGAAATTACAGATTTACAATAAATGTCTCGCTTGTAAAGAAATAGTTGTTCAGCTTCAAGAGTAATTATTGCTTTCTTATCTGTATGTGGTGATATGAAATACCCACCACTTAATGTGAGTAAAAGATTCTTATTCTTTATTTCACCAATTCCTAATCCTATACTATATGGAGAAATACGTTTCTCATTCGTGACAAAAGTAGATGTTGCCTTATTTGTTATGAAAACTTCCTTCCAGTTTCCATCTCCTATAATAAAATGATACTTTTCGTTGAAAAGCTGCAATTTCTCATTATCTACCCAGTAAAGCAATGAATTCCTAATTATTTCTGCTTCTGTTTTGGTGGGTTCTCTAAACTCTATAACCATTATTCAACCTCCTCCAGCAAAACCAATTTACATACAAAAAATCCTTCTGTGCCATCTTTGTGAGGGTAAAGTCGTTTTGCTTTAACAAGTTCAGAGTCATACGTTTTATCAAAAGCTTCAGTAAATCCGGGTGAAAAATCCTTGAATGGAATTTCTAGCAATCGGACAGGAAAATTATCTAAGGTCCAATTTATTACTTCTTCATTTTCTTCTGGTGCGGTAGAACAAGTAGAGTATACCATAACTCCTTCTTTCTTTAGAGTTTTAATTCCTGCTTGAACAAGTTGTTTTTGCAAATGAGCAAGTCGATTAATATCTTCTTGACCTTTAGATGTTCTTCTTGAGATGTCTGTGGCCATTAATCCTTCTCCAGTACAAGGGGCATCTAGCAGTACTTTATCTGCTTTAAGATTGTATTTTGGGAATTCTATTGCATTCATTCTTATGCATATGTTGTTCTTAACTCCACATCGAGCCAAATTAGACCTAAGTGATTTTATCCGTTCTCTAGAAAGGTCAATACAAAAGAGAGTTCCTTCATTCTTCATGAGTTGAGCGAGATGACTTGACTTCCCTCCAGGTGCTGCGGTTAGATCTATGACTAATTCGCCTGGTTCAGGATTCAAAATCAAAGAAGGAATCCACGAAGCTGCAGACTGAATAAAGTAATATCCTGCTAGATATTCCGTTGTTGCACCTAATGGAAAAGGTGCTTTTTCAACGAAAAATCCATTTTCGTACCAATTACTTTGTGATAAAACAAAACCCTTTTTTTCCATTCGTTCAATGAGTTCATGTGGATTTATTTTTAATTCATTGATTCTTATTGCTGTCTTGGGTTTTCTCTCATAAGCTTGAAGTATATCTTTAGTTTCCTCTAATCCAAAGAGCTGTAAAAATCTCTCAATAGTTTCAGGTAAATATCCGAATTTTTCTGCTAAAGACTTGCCTTTTTCTGAAACCATTTTGATCGTTTTCTCCCTAGCTACTGTTTAATTGTTGTGGGATAATTTTTATCTTATCACAATGTGCAGTTATTAATATTCATTGTTATGTTAATACTGTAGTTACAATCCTTATAAAATAATCAGTTGTGAAATTCATGATCAAGAAAAAAGAACAGTTTGATATTTTAAAAGAAAAGATGACTCAATTTCTAAAAGAACGTGATTGGGAGAAATTTCACACCCCAAAAAATGTTGCTATGTCTATTGCAATTGAAGCTGCAGAACTAATGGAGTTGTTACAATGGTCAAATCCTGAAAGATCTGCAGTAATTTCTAACCAAGAATTAATGTCGCAAATAGAAGATGAAATAGCTGATATCATGATTTATACTATTAGTTTGGGTTTAAGCTTAAATATTGATATATATGAAAGTGTTTTAGCGAAGATGGATAAGAATTTAAAGCGTTTTCCACCAAAAAGCGAATTGAAATAGGCCTTTTGATGTTTTTTGTCTTATCAGTTTAATGTTGTGCTAATTTGCTAAAATACTAATATTAAAAAAGCAATTTCTTCTTAATAATTTAATACGAATGATTTTAAATGTCAAAAGCGCAACAAATAATAACTAGGAAGTAAATATTTTCGATAGGAAATCGACCTCAGTTATACACATAACAAAGGTCTTATAAGAAAGCAAAAGAACATCTTTGTTGAAGATAAAGCTTTCAGAAAGCAAGGAAATAATATTTATATTTAAAAAAATTCGGAGAATTTAACACTCATAAAGATAAAAAAAGAATAAATGAGGGGCAAAATAATTGGTTTGGTATGATTTCATATTTGAATTACCCATAAACAGTCCAGGATGGTCCGCAGTTATCTATGCGTCAATATTCTGGTTTGTCATTGTACTTATAATCGCTATTGTTTGGATAGCTACAGCAAGAAGAAAGAAAGGAGTAGATGTCTCTGCATTAGCTGCATTAGCATCCTCAGAACCAATGTCCGAAGGTGCTGCCGCAAGTGCAGATCCTCGAGAGGTTATGACTATTTTGTCCATTGAACGTTTAGCAGCAAGTACTGCTCTTTCTGCAGTAAAAGATGCAAGAAGAAGTAAACGCATAAGCTCAACTGTTAGTGATAGTCTTTCCAGTAGATATAAAGCTAGAATAACTAAAATCGATGCTGATTTGAAGAGAAGATCTGGTGCTCAAGAATACCAATCACTTGCTGAAAGCCTAGAGTCAAGCAGAGATCGTTTAAGAGATCAGGTAATGCCATCTCCAGCAACACCTCCTCCTCCCCCAACATCTGGTACTCCAGGAATTCCTCCAACAGCTCCTCCTGTTCCCGGTTCAGCTCCTCCAAAATTACCTCCTACAGGACCACCAACATCTGGTGCTCCACCTTCAGTTCCTACAATTCCATCCATACCAACAGGAACTCCTCCAACAAAACCATCCTCTCCAATTCCTATTCCACCAAAAATACCTCCAGTATCAACAACTGCAAGACCAACAACAGTTGTTCCACCTAGCGTTGCACCCCCAACTATCTCCACACCACCTTTACCACCAAAACTTCCAACACAATCTCCTGTTGCACCACCAACAACTTCTGATATGGCTCCACCTCCCGTACCAACTTCAGCTCCAACTACATCAGCTACACCAGCAACTGATAGCGACGGTCAAACTATTAGTGGTTTGCGAATGGAAATGTTGAGGGAATTAGCTCGCTTAAAGAAATTCATGAGCGAGGAAACACAATAATTAGCAAATCATGATTAATTAATGATTAAGGGAAACTTCTCCCTTAACTTCAAATTTCTTCAGACTTTTTGTTTAATTTATCTTTACAATGCAATTATGATAATTGCATTAACATTAATACTAGTAAGAGCTATATAGAAGTAGAATCTTTGTGTTGGAATTGATTAAATGTCTGCTATAAAAAATCTCATGACGAAATTTGACGTGAAGATATCAATTGCTATAGTGGGCTTAGTTAATTCTGGAAAAACCGAATTTGTGAAACGAATCCTTCAAACCGATGAATTCATTGAGGCTTCAGTGAGTAATACAACGGAATTTGAGCTACAAATTCTAGATAATTTTTCTTTATTAACTTGGGATTTAGATGATCAAATTCCCCAAAAGAAAACTCTTTGGAAACGTTCCATTCTTGGCGCAAATGCTTTACTTTTCCTTATTGATTCAACTAATAAGGATAGCTTTCAGCAAAATCGAAAGTTGATTAAAGAGCTAGTTGAAAAGAATTTTCCCATAAGGTTACTTATTCTGGGTTCTAAATCGGACTTGCCAAATTCTGCTTCTGTGGGAGAATTAATGACAAGTCTTGGTCTAATGGATCTTGATAAAATCAAATGTGATGTTGATCTTTTCAAATTCTCTTCAAAAACAGGTGAAGGATTGTATGCTATTGAAGAATGGTTGAATAGAATTCTCTTCAAACGACGAGAACGAGTTATTAATTACACAAAGATTGTTGCTTGTATAACACTTTGCGAAGAAAGTGGAGCAATAAATGAAGCTATTTTAATAGAAAAACCTAACCTTACGTTATTAGCAACATTACGGGAATTAAAACGAAAAGTAATGATATTCTCAAGAACTATGAGAGTTCACGGATCAGGAGAAGAAGTTATAGAAATCGCTAACTTCAAAATCCCACTTGTAAAGGAACATAGACACATAGTAGCTTTGGTTGTTGGTTCGCATGATTCTGTTCCACGAGCAATCGAAATATCTCGAAACGTGTTGAAAATCATAAGTCCTTATTGTGATAAATCAATAAACTTAGTTAAAATCATTCGGGATCTTTATCCTTTGGATGTTTTATATTAACTTTAGCTTGCTTTTTTTTCTACATTATATACATACTTTACATATTTTACATACTTTACATAGATTACAACTAATTTTGATTCAAAATTTACATGATTTACATAATTTACATACATTACATAGAAGAAATTTCTGTAAAAATAAGAAAATCATCATTTTATCATATAAAATAGCCATTTTTAACAAAAAAATCCAATATTTGAAAGCAAAATAAAGTCAATAAACTATACAAAATAGAAAAAACAAAGCAAAAACTTGCGTTAGATAACAACTGTATAGAATAATTTTTTAAGTGATTAATGTTTAGGGGTTGACAAAATCAAGACAGTGTCGTTTGCGCAATGACAGCTAAGAAAGCAATATCGTTTATACCCCCAGAATTTAAAGAGCAGGAGAAATGGCAGCTAAAGATAATTACAGATCGCTGTAAGGGTTGCCTGTTTTGCATTATGTATTGTCCTACTGAGATATTGGAAAGTTCTCCCGAAATCAATGCTAAGGGATATCATCCTCCCAGATTGAAAAAAGGTGAAACGATGGACGATTGTGCAAAATGTGGTTTTTGTGAATTAATTTGTCCCGAATTCTCAATATTTCTTGTGAAGGATAAAGATAAATCTGGTGCAAAAACTGAGTAAAATAGGTAAAAAATTAAAGAAAATTTAAAGTAAGGCGAAAATGGATGAGTAAAAAAGCACCACAAAATGAAGTTTTAACCGGGGAGCACTATATAAGCGGCAATGAAGCAATTGCTGAAGGATGTCTTGCTGCTGGTTGCAAATTTTTTGGCGGTTATCCAATTACCCCCTCAAGTGAGATCGCAGAACGGATCTCTCAACGTCTTCCCCTCTTAGGTGGAGTTTTCATTCAAATGGAAGACGAAATTGCATCTATGGCTACAATTTTGGGGGCATCTTGGGCCGGAAAGAAATCTATGACAGCAACCTCGGGACCCGGTATTTCATTAATGATGGAAAATATTGGTCTAGGAGTCATGACAGAAACTCCTTGTGTAATTATTAATGTTCAAAGAGGAGGACCATCAACTGGTCTCCCAACACTAGTTGGACAACAAGATGTTATGCAAGCAAGATGGGGTTCTCATGGTGATTATGAATTAATCGCACTTGCCCCGAATTCTGTACAGGAAGCATTTGATCTCTCAATAGAGTGCTTCAATTTAGCAGAAGAATATCGCACTCCAGTGATAATGCTTACAGATGAATCGATTTGCCACATGTTTGAGAAATTAGTCATTCCTCCGAAAAGTAAGATAAAGATTAAGAATCGAAAGAAACCAAAGGGTTCTCCCAAAGATTATCTTACCTTTAAACCGGATGCAGATTTAATTCCCCCAATGGCTACAGCAGGTGAAGGTTACAAAGTATTCGTAACAGGTTTAACTCATAATGAAAAGGGTTATCCTGTAATTACTGCAGAAGCTCAAGAAATACTTGTGAAACGTTTATGTGATAAAATTTTACTGAACGAGGAAAAAATAAGGAAAGTTGAAAGCTATAAGGTAGATGATGCTAAAGTCCTAGTTATTGCATATGGCATTACTTCACGTTCAGCAAAAGGAGCAGTGGATCTTGCTCGTAAAAAGGGTATTAAGGCAGGTCTTTTGCGCTTAATCACTATTTGGCCTTTCCCAACAAAATTAATTGCGAAACTTGCAGAAAAAACTAATGCAATCGTTGTTGCGGAGATAAACAATGGTCAAATAATTAAGGAAGTTAAAGAATCAACAAATAGGAAAATTCCTATCGTTCTTTCTTCAAAGCTTGGTGGAATTGTTCATACACCAAAAGAAATTCTTATGAAAATAGAGGAAGTCGCTAAAAAATGACCACTTCAGAAAAATCTGTTCGAGATACAATATTGGAAGCTAAAAAACATCCTATGGATCATCTATTACGATGGGATCGACTACCACATGTATGGTGTAGTGGATGTGGACTTGGTAGCATGTTATCGTGTTTTGTCCAAGCATTAACTAATACTGGATTAGATCTGAAAAAATATGCAATTGTATCTGGAATTGGCTGCACAGGTAGGGTTTCAGGTTATCTGAATCTTGACGTTTTTCATACAACTCATGGTCGAGCTATACCATTTGCTATTGGATTAAAACTAGCAAATCCAGAATTAAACGTGATAGTTTTTTCTGGTGATGGCGATTTATTTGCAATAGGTGGAAATCACATTATTCACGCAGCAAGAAGAAACGTAGATATCACAGTAATTTGTTCAAACAACTTCAACTATGGCATGACGGGCGGTCAATTAGCTCCTACTACCCCAATAGACGCATTGACTTCTACATCTCCTCATGGTAATGTAGAACCAGCTTTTAATTTGAGTGCTTTAGTTGCTGCTGCGGGTGCTACTTATGTTGCTCGTTGGACTTCTCTAAATGTTCGTCGATTAATGGCTTCAATGGAAGCTGCTATTCTCAGCAAAGGATTTTCCTTTATTGAAGTAATTAATCCTTGCCCTACAACATTTGGTCGAAGGAACAAATTTGACACAGGTCTAAAGATGCTTAATTTCTTCAAAAAACATACTGTCATTAAACATGGAATTGATCCGAAGGATACTGGCATAGTATTTGGAAAGGATCTTATCGTGGGTGAATTTGTTAAGAAAACAGGTGTCCCAACACTTGATGAACGAATCCAAAGTATTGGGAAAAAATCTGAGAAATATGGGTGATGCGAAATGACTCGACATGAAATACGAATTTGCGGTTTTGGTGGACAAGGTATAGCTTTAGCCGGGAAAATCCTAGGCTCAGCAGTATCATTTGTTGAGAAAAAAAATAGTGTAACCACACAATCATATGGTCCTGAAAGCAGAGGTGGAGCAAGTGCAAGCAATGTTGTCATATCTGATGATATAGTAGATTTCCCTTATGTCACAGAACCTGAGATCTTTATTTGTATGAGTAAAGAAGCATACACAAAATATATTGATTCTTTTAAAGAAGGTGGACTATTTCTCTATGAGGAGAATTTGGTACCCGTTGATGAAAGAATGAACAAAGCTAGTAAAATTTACAAAATCCCTGCAACAGAAATCGCAGAGAAAGAATTAGGAAGAAAAATTGTCGCAAATATTGTCATGCTAGGATTCTTTGCTGAACTAAACTCCTTAATTAGCAAAAATGCAATTCTTAAAGCAACCCTACAAATGGTACCAGCAAGATTCCAAAAATTAAATGAGAGAGCATTTAAAACTGGGATAGAATATGCTCAGAAAGTAAAACAGCAGGAGGTTAAAAAATAAGTGACTGCTGAAAGTAAGAAAAATAATCCCACATCAAAAAAACGTATAGGTGTCTTTGTTTGCCATTGTGGTAAAAACATTGCTGAAATGGTAGATGTTCAGAAAGCAGCAGAAGTTTCTAAGGATCTTGAAGGCGTTGTTTTCACAACACATAGTCATTATTTGTGTTCTGAACCAGGTCAAAAAGAACTGACAGAAGCAATAAAATCCCATAACTTAAGTTCAATTGTTTGTGCTTGTTGTTCACCAACATTGCATGAAGAAACATTTAGAACAGTAGCTGAAAGTGCTGGGATGAATAAATATGAAGTTGAGATAGCTAATATACGAGAGAAATGTAGTTGGGTTCATACTGAAAGAGGTAAAGCAACCGAGAAAGCAATAAGAATCATTGAAACAAAAGTTGAAAAAGCTTTACTAAACGAACCTCTAACACCTGCTTCTGTTGATGTTAATAGAAGATGTTTGGTTATTGGTGCAGGAATTACCGGAATACAATCCGCATTAGACATTGCTGATGCTGGTTTTGATGTAACCCTTGTCGAGAAATCACCAACTATTGGCGGACATATGGCACAATTATCTTCTACATTCCCAACACTTGATTGCTCTCAATGTATTCTTTCTCCAAAAATGTCGCAGATTGGACACCATGACAAGATTGAGTTAATTACTAATGCAGAAGTGACAAACATTTCTGGATTTGTTGGTAATTTTAACGTAGATATTAAGAAATATCCTCGATATGTAGATCCCGACAAATGTACACTTTGTGATGATTGTGTAGATGTTTGTCCTGTAGTTGTTCCTAGCGAATTCGAGGGCGGGCTAAGTCCAAGAAAAGCTATCTACTTACCTTTTCCACAAGCAGTTCCTAGTGTTTATACATTAGATCCTGAAAATTGTTTAGGGATACATCCTCTAATTTGCTCAAAATGTAGAGATATTTGTGGACCTCAAGCAATTGATTACGATATGGTGACTGAAACAATCAACAAAGATTACGGTGCAATAATTATAGCATCTGGTTTTGATTTATACGATATCTCAAAAGTCCAAGAATATGAATTTGGTACTGATGTAGATGTCATTGACGGAATTCAATTCGAAAGATTACTAAGTAGTTCAGGACCCACCGGTGGTGATGTCCTAAGACCTTCAGATCATAAGAAACCTGAAACAGTCGTTTTCGTTCAATGCGTAGGGAGTCGTGATCCTGAACATCACATGGCGTACTGTAGTAAAATATGTTGTACTTATACAGGCAAACATGCTTTGCTCCTCAAAGAGCAAGCTCCTGATACAGAGGTCTATATCTTCTACATTGATATTCGTGCAGCAGGTCGCGGTTATGAAGAATTTATCCAAAGAGCTCAAGAGAAAGGAGTCATTTATATCCGTGGTAAACCTTCTAAGATTTTCCGAGAAGGCGACAAGACAATTATTTGGGCTGCAAACACCTTAACTGGTGAAAGATTAGAAGTCGAAGCTGATATGGTTGTTTTGGCCCCTGCTATGATTCCCTCTTTTGATACAAAAGTAATCTCATCAATTACTAAGTGCAGTCTTGATGAATATGGCTTCTTCAAAGAAGCTCACATGAAATTACGACCCGTTGAAAGTTTAGTATCTGGTTTACTTGTTGCAGGCACCGCATTATCACCAAAAGATATCCCTGAATCCGTTGCACAAGGCAGTGCCGCAGCTGTTAAAGCACTCGCACTTCTCAACCAACCAAAACTATTCCACGAACCATTAGTTTCAACTGTCGATGAAGACAAATGCTGTGGTTGTAAGGTCTGTGTTGTAACATGCCCTTATGGAGCAATAACATTTGATAATGTAAACAATCACTCAGAAATAAATGAGATTTTGTGCGAAGGTTGTGGTACATGTGTTGCAGCTTGCGCTAGTGAAGCATTGTCATTGAAGAACCTAACAAATAAGCAAATGGAAAAAATGATCCATGTTGCACTAAAAGAAGAAGCAAAATGAAAAAGAGTGTAAGTTAAATGTCCAAGATTTTGAACCCCGAACCGAAAGTGATTGCTTTCCTCTGCAAATGGTGCAGTAGTAATGCTGCTGATCTTGCAGGCGTTTCGCGAATGAAATATCCAGACAATATAATAACTATTGAGACACCATGTTCTGGACGTATTGATCCGAACTATATTTTTGATTCTTTAGTTGAAGGTGCAGATGGTGTTATTGTTGCAGGTTGTCATCCAGGAGATTGCCATTATGTAGTTGGTAATTACAAAACATTAAAGCGAATGTATCTGGTGATGGAACTAGCAAAACAACTCGGTATAGAAGAAGAGCGAATAAGGCTTGAATGGATTTCTTCTGCTGAGGCTAAAAAATTCGTTACAGTAATGAGTGAATTTATTGAGAAATTAAAACATCTCCCCCC
>JAGMDP010000137.1 GCA_023128635.1 Candidatus Heimdallarchaeota archaeon
AATATATTTGGCAAAAAGCAATGAATGAACGAGTGCTAATGATAAACCCTCAGGCGGAAGAGAAAACTCTCTTCTAATCTCTCTTTTTTTATTGCTAGTAAAATCGAGAATTTATTGAATACTCTTTTAATTGCTGGAATTATTCTTATTAGTTATGCCAATTGTAATGCGTTCCTTTACTTGGGAGAAAGACTTTGAAGCTATTCAGAGGTTCCTTAGTAAAACATATGCACTAACAAATTCATTTCATAATTGGGCTCCAACTAGATTTGAGAATAGGAAGTTTGGTGCTTGTGGTGCAGAATATCAAGTTGAAGAAGATGAGTTTGTAAAAATATGGGAATTTAGTGATGAATCCGATCCTAATACTCGAGAGATTGTAGCAGTAACCATCTTAAACGATTCAGGTGCAAATTGGATACAAATTCATCCTGAGCATAAGTACATGGAAAAGGAATTAGTTCTTTGGATTGAAGAGCAATTGAATACAACTAAGAACAATTCTTCTGTTATTTCTAGATTCTATGTTTTGGGTTCTGATGAAAATCGCTTGTCACTTCTCGTTGATCTAGGATATGAAAATCTTAACGTGGAGGAATATACTCGAGTGCGATCAGTTGACATGTCTGTTCCCAATTATAATCTCCCGGAGGGGTACATAATAAGAGGTGTTAATATCAAGCAAGATTTCAAAAAGTACCGTGAAGTTATGGGATCAGTTTTTCCGCATTGCTTGAAGATGACTGAGAAATTATTCAAGATGTATTCATCTGCAACATTCTATAATAAAAATCTTGATATCATTGCAGTAGCACCAAATAGTGAATTCGCAGCATTTGCTACATTCAGATTAGATCCTATTAGCAAAATTGTAGAAATCGAACCAGTAGGAACTCATCCTAACCATAGGAAACTTGGATTAGCTTCTGCAGTAATATGTGAAGGATTAAACCGGGTAAAGAAATACAATCCCTCAGCTATAGTTATTCTTGGTGCAGCCAACACTCAAGGAGCTAATCGATTATATGATAAACTAGGTTTTACTGAAAAAACAGAAGTTTATACAATGGAAAAAAGGATTTGACGCGTTTTTCTTTCTTTTAGTCACATCTTGTGACCTCAAATTGAGACTTGTTTTTGAGTCTCTAAAAAGTGAATCCGCTTTATATATGTTCTAGGTAGTAGTATAATTAAGAACAAAACTCGGAGAAGAAAAAAAATGAACAGAACCAAACAAAAAATCCAACAAAAAATAAGAAAAGATTACGAACAAGCAAGAATTAAATTCGCACTCTTAACTGGTGCATGATTGCTGGTCAGAAAGACCCAGTCTGCTCTTATAAAGTGACCAAACATAAAGAATAACAAGAACAAAAAAATTGGTGAAAAAAAATGAACAAAAAAGAACAACTCAAAAATCTAGTAAAGAAAGATAAAGAATTAGTCAGAATTAAATTCGCACTCATAACCGGTGTATAATCACCCTGATTCCCTGACAGGTGGGTGGTGGTTCAAGAGTTAGCTCTTGAACACTTGAATTCTGGCTTTTTTTTATGTACAACTAATTTTTAATTATGGAATTTTACATCTTATTTTCTCTATATCTTATCTAGGTCATCTAGATAGGTAGTTTGCCCCAGCAATTCTGATACATGAGAAATAAATCTAGCACCTGGAGCACCATCTATGATGTCATGATTCACCATAAAAGCAGTGCAAAGGAGGTGTCGTTCTTCTACTTTACCATCACGCAAAACAAGGTGATTCTTTATACCTCCTGTGGAAACATTCAAAGTTTTGTCACGAAAAGGTATGAGCCAACCGCCTTGACCTTTAATGAACATTCCCATCGAAGTAAGTCCAACAGTACCAGCTAATTTTTTTAATCGATAGGGGTTAGTAATCATTTTTCTTATTACCCATTGTCTGAAAAATTTTGGCAAGAGAGTGTAAAGGGAAGTATATTTGGTTTGACCTCTTGACAATTGTTCCCTTTCAGCGATAACTTTATCCTGGTAGGATCTTATTTCGTCTGTTATTGTTCTAACACTTTTTTTATCCGCGTTACGGATAACATAATTGTACGGTATCTTTTTCCCAGTTTTAGTAACGATTTCTATAATTACACTTACATCTACATCATCAAAAACGATGAGTTTTCGACCTTTGCGAAAAGTGTTCAAAGGTCTGTTTACTTGACAGGTTATTCCGAGACATTTAGCTGTAAAGGCTGTCATTGATACCTTGTAGTTTTGTTTTTCCTTAATCTCTTCTATCTTAGCTAGGGAATCTGTAATATCTACTTCAATTAATCCATAAACCATAGGCATAGATGAAGCAACAGCATTGTAATCAGCTAGAATCATTCTATTAGCTGAAATCTTTCTGGTGTGGTATTTCTTTTCTTTTGGCATACAAAACAAATTGCTTCAGCTCATTTATAAATTTCGCATTTATACAGAAAAAAGTCGTTCATGGTACTCACTTCTTCTTTCAGGACTAGTAGTTTGGGTCGAGAAGGACCCACTTCAACAGCAAACTACCATAAGTCAAATAAAAGAATTAGTTTAACACTAGGAGCGTTAAGCTTTTTTAGTATTGAATCATAACATATCACTATTGGAAGGCTAGTAATGAGTAGAACATTGAGCAACTTATTTCGCATCAATCTTGCAGAATATTTCCTCATAGATGATTATGGTGCTTACAAACGAATTGTTCCTCGCCCGAGAATACTCTTCGATAATGATGCCTTAGTTATTGTTTCGAAACTTGATCAAAAGGTCTATGATTTTACCGGTATTAATGCTTCTGAAAAAAAACAAACCGCTTCCGTCAAATTAGCAAAAAATTTAGGGGTAAAACATGGCTTATCCGTAGAACGAATTATCTATCCATCTGAGAGTATTGCCCCCGAGCATCTGCAATTCATTGAATACTTAATCGATGAATACTATTTTGCTAAAATGTCAATAGACATGTCGGAGCATTATCGATGCTATTTTTGCGAGCAATTATTAGAAGAAAGTGGCAAGTCTTGTGCCTCTTGCGGGAAAGAAATTATTGAGTGTTTTGTCTGTAATAGCCCCATTTTATATGGCGATCTTGTTGGGAAATGCAGCTTATGTGGAGCAGCAGCTCATCTCGTTCACTTCTATGAATGGCTAAAAGCATTAGGGATGTGTGCTAAATGCAATGAGAAACTTCATCCCGAAGGAATCATTCCAATAATTGAAGATAATAAAGAAACATTCTTTGAAGAACTTAATCCCGAAGAAATTCAAGAGGATGAATAATTAGCAATATTTTTTTATATTGTTGGATGCTTTCTTTGATTGATTTTGAGTGGTTGTAGATTTTATGGAAGAAGAACAGGTTAAGAAACAGATAGCTTTCATGGAAAATTGTGCAAGTTTAAACATGGATGAAATAGATTCTAAATCCCTTGATCAAACTATGGAAGAACTATACTTAGCACTATATGAGTTACGAAAGCAAATCAATGAAATCGTTGTAAAGCTTCCTCTGCCCCTACTTACTCGTTTTGCTAAAGCATTACAAACTTTAAATGATGACCAGGATAACCTTACTAGTGATGTTCAGGAAGAACTCGAAATGTACTTCTTCTATGAAAACATTGAGGAGAAGATAGAAGAGAATAGAGAGTTGTCTTGGGAGGAACTCCTAGATAAATAAGTAGTAGTTGATGATTATTATGGTTGAACCACCACGTTTACGAGTGCAATTTGATGCGAGAGAAAAAATAATACCTATTCTTTTTGAAAAATATTGTAAGGAAACATACAAGTTTGTGACAATTCCTCCAACAGTAGAAAAGGATCCAAGACCAGGACCAATTAAAAGACCAACATTTCATATACGAGATGAATCCGGTGAATTGCTTGCTTTTTTCAATCCATGGGGGGCAACTTCATGTTACAAGGAAGACTTCAAGCCAATATATGATAAAATGGTTGAGGAAATTAGTCAAGCAGCAAAAGATGCTCTCGAGGAATTTGAAGGCATCTAATTAGAGCTAAATTTTTGCTCAGAAACACACTGCTGCTTGAAGATCTAAAGATCAATTCTCCAAGAGTGATATAATTTCTTTTTAAATAGGTTTCAGTTATTCATTTATGAAATATATTAGGATGAAAATAGGAGTTATTCTCTTTATTTTTATTTTTAATATTATACCAGTAAACAGTGATACCAATGATGTAATTATCAATTTTGAAAAATTAAGTGAGATTGCTACTGGAAATGCTCCTTTTGATGTTCAACTCTCTGGTAATCTAGCATTTGTCTCTGACTATTA
>JAGMDP010000138.1 GCA_023128635.1 Candidatus Heimdallarchaeota archaeon
TTCATTGCTTTTTGCCAAATATATTCGGTATAAATGTAATAGAAACTCAATACCACACCTACTAATAAGCAGGCTGCTCCCAAACCAATGAATAATCCCATCAACCATATCAAATTGAATACAATTGGAAGTGCTATTAGATTCAATAAAACTGAACCAATTATCAGCGTGGATACCATTGTAATTAATAAGCCTATTTGCTTCTTCCCTGATATTGGCATAGTCTGATTTTTCATAGAACTATATTCCAGATAGTTGTAGAATTTATCATATTTCCAATATCTTACAATAATTATGAAAAACGGAATGAAGGCAGATAGAACTAGATAAAGGATTATATTATCTTTATTCGTTTCTAATGATGGTCCTTCTTTATGAGGTCTTGCTAGTTCTAAGTTATTCATATCCTCAAAATTGAAGTATAAATAGACCATATATAATGGACTAGCAACCATAGAGAGTAACCACCAAATTAAGAAATTCCTTCGAACCAATAGAGGTGCACTGGGTTGATAAGGTGCCGGTTGAGGTTCAAGTGTCGGAATGCTCTTCACTACTAGTTGATCAAGAGCCGACCCACAGTTCATACAAAACGTATGATCATCTTGATTCTTATTTCCACATTCTGGGCAATATTTCAAATTTTTTCTCCTCAAATAACATAAACTAAATCCTAGATGTTATTTGAGCTTGTAAGTATTTAAAGTGTATCAATTCAAATATGCCTTGTTAGCAATTACCTGCCACTTCAACATGTTCATACTATTGTGGTATGTTTATATTGAAAAAAGAAGGGGGAGAAACCAACAAATAATCTTATTGTTGGTATTTTCTTCCGTTTGTTGGGAATCCTTTGACTCCTATCATTATTGTTCGGACTATATTCATAATAAAAACAAAAAGAATAATACAAAATATTGTCACTGAGAAAATTATTAGTAAAAGATCAACTTCTACTCCTGGGAGAAGAACCTGCAAAGTATCCATTAATATTGCTTCTCTGTCGTATAATGCGATGAAAAATGGTATATTTACTAATGTGGGGACTATGTGGGCTATGTTTAGAATTTGTTGTATGCGTTCACGATAACCAATTATAGCTTGGATGAGCCTAATAATACTGGCAACTAAAAGTAAAATTCCTACTACTGCTAACCATCTAATGAAGTCAGTTGTAATATAATTCCCATAAAAGGCCTAAAAATAACTGCTGGTAAAGTTAGCAAAAATACCCCTGCAATTATTCCTGTAATTCCTATTATAAGGAATTCACCTCTTCTAAAGAATTTAAATTGTCTTTTTGCAATTGGTACTGTCTTCTGTGTTACTCTTGGTTCAGTAGACTGGGTCTGTTCTTGAACCGGTCTTCGTGAGATAGTAATACGTATGAAATCTTCAGGCAATAATCCCTGCATTGATAGTCCTACAAAAATAAAAGTTACTACATTGAATGTTATCAATAAACCAAGAGATAAACCAATGGCGAAATTCTTTGCAATTTCACTGGCTGAATCAATCCCAATTGAAAAGATCAATGTGAGTATTGTTACAACAAAACTTAATGCACTCGCTCCTGCTAGTGTTTTCCAATACCATGGAAATAATTCTTCGGTAATGAAGATTTTCGGTTTACCTCTGTGTCTATATTCTCTAGCAATATCTTTTGGCGTGCCCATTTCCGAAATAACAAACTGAATCTGAATAGCAGTTGGGTCTTGTCCTTGAGCTAATTCAGTTGCTTTATCCCAAATATGATCTTCTAATTCATCAATTATATCTTGGACATCCTTTCTTTGGTCTTTCACCCAATGAGGGAGTTTCTTTCTTACTTCATCTAAATAATTACGAATAATTGTTTTCTGTTCTATCAAATTGTCATTCATTATCTATTCCTCTGTTTGATTAAATCTTCGATAAAAAATCCGCAAATTTCGCAGAAATTGGTAAGCTCATCTAATTTGATCTTATTAGCACAATTAGGACAAAACATAAACTTGTCTTCTGGCAATTTAATCTCAAAATCAGTCAATGGTGAGACAGCTTCTAATACTTTGGAGAAGAAGCCAGTCATATGATTTAGTAATTTTTTACCATCTGCTGTCAAATAATAGTATCTTCTTGAACGGCCGCCTTGACTCTTTCTTTCAGATCTAAGAATACCATCTTTTTCCATTTTCTTCAATAATGGATATAAGGTTCCTTCATCAATTATCAGGATATTATTAGTCTCTTCTTGAATCATCTTTACTAATTGATAACCATAGACTCCTTCTTCTGAAAATCGCTTAATGATTTGTAATATTGCAACAGTAGAAATTCCTCTTAGTAATTCCGATTCAAAACTTTCGACATATCCTCGATAATGAACATCTGCGATGAGAGCATTAGGGTGGAATGTTCTTACTTTTTTTAACATTTTGAG
>JAGMDP010000139.1 GCA_023128635.1 Candidatus Heimdallarchaeota archaeon
TATAAATATATTGATTAGAATTAGAAAAACATTTTGATTTGCTGGAAAAGAAAAAAAAGTACTTCTTAAAAGATAAATGGAATACTATACATCTAGGTATCCCAGAAAGTTTTATTCTTTCGATAAGTCAGTAATTAGAAATAAATTGATCATTCATATTGTACGTGAGAACTAAGCCTTAGATTTAATCCTTCTAACAAATAGAATTATCCCAACTAAAACTAAAGGTGAACTAAAAACCAGTACCCATTTTATATAAGTCATTGGAGGAATTTGCATGTATTTATCCTTCCAATCGGAGCTAGGATACATCATTTCTGGATTATATACATCTTCGAAATCAATGATAAAGAAGTATAATTCATCATAATTTGAATATCTTAAAACATACATGAAATTGTCTGAGATATCTCCTTTGTAAAAATACCCATCAATATCATCTACAAAATTCCACTCATTTATTAGAAAAAGATTTCCTATATCCTCTACACTGTAAATTTCAATTGTATTATTCCCTATAGCAAAGAGATTTGAATTTAATAAACAAACATCATTGATGAAAATATCACTATGAATAGTACTAGTTAATTCTGGAGAAGATTCGTTTGCAATACTGAACATCATTAAACCTTCAGTATGAGCAATACATAATGACTCATTATTTAAGAAAAAGCTATCAATAATTATGCTCTTCTCTAAGAGTGAATCACTCCATCCACCAATTGTTAATAAGGTAGTATTATCTACTGCATCTACAATATCAAATCCTGTTGCATTTGTTTTGTAATTCTTTAATAAAAAGATCGATTCGTTTTTAACAAAGATATTAATATAAGGAGTAAAAGAGAAATAATGCGTTTGTTCTATTTTAAGCTGAGATAAATTAGAGCAATTTATAATGAAGAGAGCTGAATTCTCCATATATTCTAGTAGATTATTATCACAAAAAAGGCTAAAACCAAGGATATAAACTATTTCTTTTTCAACATAGATTTTGCTGTCTAAAATAAAGAAATTACATTCTAGCTCTAAATATCCTAAAGGTACCAAATTTTGAGGATCATTTACATCGATGATCATTAAATAAGTTGAATAGACACCATTTACACAATAATAAAGGGTATTATTTAATACAAAATAACTTATACCAAATAAATTATCACTTACAAAAATTTCTTTTATAAAACTTGGTTCCATTGCATTAGAACAATCAAGTAATTGTATGCTTCCTTCGCCCTTCATCCTTAAATAAGCAATAGACTCATTTGTAACGATTTTGTCATAATCAATGATTTCTACATAAGAGGAGTTAATTTCTTTATAAAATGCACCAGACAAAGAACTAAGTAACAGAGGTAATATGAGGAAAATGTTCTTTTGTCTTCGGTTCATCCTCTAAGCCTTCTTTTACCTTTAACTCATAAATTCTGATATCACTTACAATACATAAGAACTAGGATTGATAATGTATGCATTAATCTGGGAAATCAACTTTTTTAGAAGAAATTAAAAGAGAAGAAACACGCTATATCTTCTTTTCTAAAGTATGTATTTCCGTTTTTTCTTTTAGTTCCTAAAAGCTGCGAACATATAAGGATTATAAATTCAGTCTACTCTTTAGAATTTATTACTACATCACTTATATTTGTTAAAATGATATTAATTGATAGAACAACTTGGGGGATTATTATGACCACTAAAAAAATAACCACCAAATTATTAGTAATTATTTTATTGATTACTTCTTTCACTCCTCTAATATCTTCAGCAGAAAAACCTGATATACTGTATGAACGAAACATTAAACCTGAGACAACAAAGAACTGGACTTTCATGCTTTATTTCGGTGCAGATACTCGAGATGATTATGTAACATCCAGTTTGGATAATTCCGGAAATTGGCTTGCAGCAGCAATGTTGACAACTATGACTTATTTGGAGTGGTATGATATACTTGCATCTTCTACATCAAATCTAAATATTATAGCGATGTTTGATCATCCATATACTCCTGGAGATCCCAATGGTCGTGCGAAAATCTATGATATTAGAACCACTGGTAGAATAGAATTAGTTGATTATGGTCCAAAGAATATGGGACATCCATCAACATTGAGTGATTTCATTGATTATTGTAAAACTAATTTTCCAGCTGATAATTATGCTCTGACATTATCCGATCATGGTCGTGGCTATGCTGGTCTAATTTATGATTATCATGCCCCACATGAATCTTGGGATTATGCTTTAGGTGATTGTCTGTCCGTACCTGAAGTTGAGCTTGCATTATCTTCAGCAGGTGGAGTAGATGTGCTCATGCTAGATATTTGTCAAGGCGGCTCCTACGAGCTTATGTGGCAATTAAGAGGTGAAGCTCGTTATGTTGTTGCTGGGGAAACCTTGCAGACCCATAAAGCGCTTTATCATCCTCGAGATATTTTGTATACTTTAAGTAGAGACACTACTATGACTGCTCTAGAATTAGCCCAAGTTGCTTATGATTTTGCAGTCGCTCCAGATAGAGTGCCTTCCGATCCTTATTATTCTGCTCAATGGCCTACTGCTACACTTTACGAATTAAATCGCTTTGATGCGATACCCATCACTGGTGGGTATAGCTTATTCTATGCTTTCACAAAGCTTACTGAATATTTGTACAATGAAGTACTAAATAATCTCACTTATGCTCGTGAGGTATTCATCCCACTAAGAAATCAATTATCTTATCCAACATCAGCATTTAAATCGAAAGCAATGTTGGTCGATCTTGGAGATTTTGTAACAACATTATTGGAGCATTCAGATGAATTCCACTATCAAACTGAGATTGAAAACTATGGTGGAGAAGTTTTAGCTCGTCTTGTTCCAGGTTCCATAGGTCCTATTCGAAGTCATGCCTACAAACCAGCCTATGTTGGCAAAAATCTAACTGGATTCAGTATATGCTTCCCAGATACAAGTGATATGTATCAAGAATATTTGTATGCTAACTTGTATGATGAATTTGTTATTTCAGATGCTACTTTTTGGGATGAATTCATATTCAGTATTTATCCACCAGGATACAATTTCCTTGACATTCCTATACCTGAATTTTTCGAGGAAATTCAATTCTTCATGGGACCGATTGATCCAACAATTCATTTAGATATCTATATCGATGCTGCTCAATATGAACAACCAATGCATATAGGATATGCAGGTCCAATTACTAGCACAGGTATTGGTATGGGTCTAGAAGTAGATATAGAAGGTGCTTCATTCGAGGATACACTTGTTCAAGGTTCAACAATGGTTCGAATACCTGTTTCGAGCATTCCAAGTTTCTCTAAAAGCTCACCTCAAGACATTCAAGTAGTAGTAAATGCTTCAACTGCTGCCAGTGCTACTCAAGACGTCAATTTAACTGTACGGCACGTTGATTCTACAGGTATACTGTGGGAAGATTCCATGACTTCTGAAATTCAAGTGGGTCAAGTGATAAGTACAAATGTTTCATCAAATGATGAATGGACTGAGTGGGAGGAGCTAGCTCCACCTTTACCTACAAAGAGATTTAGTGGTATAGATACTACAACAGCTTCGGTTTCGATAATCTTCATTACTGTAGTAACTATTCTAATCTTTAGAAGAAAGAAGAAACTGTAGAACCTAAAATCCTTAAAAAATGATTTTACTCTGCACAATTTTTGTCTCTCGAAAATCCTATAAACAGATAGGAAACTAAGATATACGTAATTGGTAATTAAATTCCTTGGTGCTTTCATGTTAAAAAGAATCATTAAATCCCTAGTTAAAACACTCATTCTTGGAACCATTATCTTTTGTTTGTTTCTAAATCTCTCATTCGGTTCTAGTACAAGACCATCTGAGTTAGCTCCTGCTAATACAACTTTGCCAACTGATTTGGGTTCACCAATCAAACCGATTCTACTCCCTAGAGCTTCTTCTATAATATTTTCTCAAGTGTACGAAATTAATGATGATTTTATTGGAGGTAGTTCTGGTGATGATGATAACATTGTAGATGCTGGGGAAACTATCGAGTTACGATTACAATTAGAAAATAACGGAGATCAAATGGTTACAGATGTTTATGCTAATTTAACCTCTACTAATCCCTTTGTTTCCATAAGTTCCTCTAATCAATCCTTTATTCAGATTTTAGTAGGCCAGACTAGTATATCTACTTCCTATTACATAATTGAATTTGATAGCATCTTGAATGCAAGTGATATTATTGATTTTGACTTAGAAATAACCGCAAATGAAGGAATTTGGTTTGATTCCTTTCCTCTTACTATTATTGGGGTGCCCGATCCAATTTATTATGGACATATTGTTTCCAGTGAATCTAATGGTGACTTGAATGCCGATAACGATGATGTTATTGATCCAGGTGAATTTATACAAGTTCGTCTGTATTCAGAGAATCAAGGTAATAGTATTTTCTTCAATGTTTATGGTTATTTGTCAACATCAGATCCTTTTGTAACAATCACTGATGATTATGGTTATTTTGGGACGATTTATGGAGAAGGTGATATTGAGTATGGGTCTTTTTCATTAGATATCAGTGGTGCATGTCCTGTTTTACACACTATATCCTTTAATTTATCACTTGTTGATGATTTCAGTAACTGGTGGAATTTTAGTCTAGATATTGTTGTTAGTGGATTCCCTGAATATGAACTTACAAATATCAACTTCCTAGAATATTCGGGTGATGGTGATTTATACATGGATGCTGGAGAAGCTTGGCATGCTGAAATGACTATTCGAAATATAGGAAATGCTATAGGAGTAGCCGTTGATGTCTATCTTGGTTCTAATGAAACATTTGTTGAATTTAATTACCTCAATGACCACAACGTTACCTTTGGCAATATAGAAGCAGGTTTTTCAGATTACGCAGAAAGTACATATGATTGGCGATTCACTGTCTCAGATCAAGCTTCAGAAGATCAGCAACTAGCTTTCTTTGTCTCAATTACAGATACCAGTGGGCAACAAGCTGCTGTTTTTAATACCTCTGCTCAAGTTGTTGGAGTTGCAAATTACGAGTTAAATTATTTTGAAATAGTAGAAGACTGCTATTACTCCGAAGATTGTAATGGTATAATAGATGCGGGAGATACTTATACAGCTAATATAAGCATTTCAAATGTTGGTGAAGCAACCGGTAATGAGATATTAATTTATCTTTACTCGAGTGATGAGTATGTAGAATTCTATTACGATAATGGTTCTTCATATGATTTTGACTCTTTAGATGAAGGAATGACTGCTTCGTACTATGGGTACTATTATTGGGAATTCACTATTTCAGAAAAAGCAAAAACTGGTCATATCCTCAATTTCACGATTGTTGTGGTGGATTCATCACTTAGAGAATGGCATTTTTCAGAAAGTATTATGGTTGCAGATGGTCCAAATACCTTTTATTTTACGCCGATGGGTAAAGCGATGATCTTTGGTGGGTCCTTAGCATTTATTGTATTCTGCATATTTCCGTATGTTAGGAAGCGCATCAAGTCCACTCATACAGGTTTTGGTCTAAGAGACAATTTCAAAGAATATCGAGACGACCGAAAGAAAAAACGATCTAAGAAACGAAAGCAACGAAATAAAGAACGTGCACAAAAACTGAAACAGAGAGAAGCAATACGACAAAAACAAGAAAGAGAAAGAATAGCTGATATAAATGCTAATGAAAAGAAATTATTAGAGAAATTCGAATCCATACTCGAGATGTCTGAGAGTGTGAATACTTCTCAAGTCGCAAAGAGTTTAGGATTATCAAAATCACAATTATTCGAAAAACTTATCCGATGGCAAGAAATGCTTCCATTCAAAATAGATGGAGAATTCATAGAGGTAGATGATACAATTGATTTCACACAATCTGTAAGAGAAAGTATTGCTGAAATGTCAAAATACTATTCATGCTATCAATGTGGTTTTCCAATCGAGAGAAGTACTGAAGTATGTTCTGACTGTAAAAGTGATATCCCAATTTGTGTGGTTTGCAAACTTCCGATTTCCTTTGGTGATGATATTGGTAGTTGTTCTCTTTGTGAAGCAACAGGTCATTTGACTCACTTGCAGGAATGGGTGAAAACACAAGGAAAGTGTCCAGTCTGCTTGCAGAAACTACCTGTAGAAGGGATAATACCAACGGAAACAAAACAGAAGAAGAAATAAAGCTTCATTTTAGATTTTTCTTTTTTCTGTTACTAGCTTTATTGTATTTTGTTGATGCATTCTAGTTTTCATTTCTTAATGATTGGTATCCATACTTCGTGATAATCGTCTGCAGGAATTTTCCCACTTTTGATCCAATCCAATGGGTAAACTACATAATAACCTGTGAATTGATTATTTTCTCGATAATCAAGTTCATTTATTTTCTTAAAAGTATTAGGTGATGAGACAATTGATCCTTCTTCACCATTCTTTTCTTTGAAAATCGCCATTTCTGATTTACTAAGATCCCAGTAGCAAAGCCCAGTTTCATTATCCCTCTCAAATTCTTCTAGTGTTTTTACCAGAATTCCTGCGAAAAATAATCGTCTAAATTTATCTATCCAATGCCAATAACCAATAGCTAAATTCTCCTCTGCTACAGTAGGGATTACATTAATTTGTTTGTAAACCTTCTTCCAGAGTTCATTCATCTCTTCTACAAAATCCGATTCAGGCTTATGAGCAATTACTGCTTGAATACCAACAAGTTTTACATCTTTGATTTCAATTCTTAAATCATTCATTTCTTTCACCAATTTTTGATTTAGTATTAACTAATTTAACTATATAAAACAGAGAAGAATAAAATTGCTAGTTATTTATTCAAGTTCAATATCAATTTCTTCTAATTTTCTAAAGATTTCCTATTCGTTCATTGTTTTTGATGATATATAGAACTGAATGTAAATTTTACGAGTAATTGCTTTAAAAATAAAAAGTATAGAAGGTTTAGATTATTGCCTTCTATTTCTTCGATTTTTCTGTATAATAAAGAAAGTGCCAATTGGTAGTAGTAGAACTATCACTGATAGGTTGATTCCTGTTGGTGATGTTACTGTTGGGGTGATTTCTTCTAGGTTTGCAGTTAATTCGTAGAGTTGTCTAAATGCCAAAAATGCTTCGAGATAGTTCATTGATTGTAATGCTGTTACGCCCTCAGTAATAGTCTGATCTATTTGTGCAAGAATTGTTATATTATGAAGTGGATTCTCACGATAACCATCTATAGCCGGTTTGTTTCGATTATAAACTACTTGACTTGAAGTTCGATAAAGAGAATCTTTCAAGAACACACTGAAATAAGCTGTTCCTTCTGAATAGTAGCTCATCACATCTCTCATAAATCCTCCAGTTCCTTCCACTGCATCATTGGTTATTTCAGCATGAGCGAATCCTAATACGTGTCCTAATTCATGCACGAGAAGAGTTGTTACACCAGATCGAGGTGTAATTCCATCAGTAGCATAATAACGATTAAGATCTTTATAGCAGACAACGTTTCCACTGCCACCTAATCCTGTAAATTCTCTATATTCTCCATAAGCCCAAGCTACCATTGATACGTTTTGTAGTAAGAGGATCCAAGAAGTAAATGTAGTATCACCTTTACTTGTATTGAAATAGCTATCTCTAATGGCTTCAAATCCATAGAATATATTTATACCATCAAGATATGTCCAATCTGCTCGGTACCAAGGATACGATCCTAATTCTGCTACTCCTAATTTGCTATCATTGACAATTTGCTCTAGGTCAGTACTCTCAGATAACTCAACCCATGTATCATCAAAAGTTATATTGGCTACTTCTTGAGGTACAACATACTCAAAAGCATCTTCCATTATTT
>JAGMDP010000014.1 GCA_023128635.1 Candidatus Heimdallarchaeota archaeon
AAATACATATGTTTACCTGGCGAATGGTTACAATGGATTATATATTTATGATATAAGTCAGATTGATAATCCTATTAGAGTTAAAACCATTGAGTTAGACGGATTCGTTACAAACGTTGTTCTTAAAGATGATATATGCATTACTTCTCAAGAAAATCATGGCATAACAATTTTCAATATCTCGAACCCAGAAACACCTGAAACATTATCAGAATATACAAATGGAACAATTAATGTTCAAAGAACTTTGATTGGAAACGATATGCTTTACCTTGCTACTTTAGAACATGGCTTAGAGATCATCAATATTACTAATCTAACAACACCAATTTATGTAAAATCACTTTCAAGTGATCAGAGAGCTACTTGTGCAACAATAATGAACGATTATTTAATCTACGCTTCCGAAGCGGGAATTAATTTCTACGAAATTTTCGACAACAATACATTTTCTTGGAAAAACACATATTTAACTGAAGAATTAGTATCAGATGTTTTAGTACACAATGATAAACTAATATTCTCATACTTTGAATCTAACGCAGTTATACTACAGATGACCAATTTAACTTCTTTTGATTATATCGCTGAAACTCATGAGGGTAGTATATTACGAATAATAATCCATAATGATTTACTATATACTACAAATGGCCTATATGGTGCAAATATCTATAGTTTTGATAACAATCAAAATAACATTGCAGACTATTATGAACCACTCATACTAACACTATCTATTACAATCTCAATTTTATTTCTTATTGCAATAATCTCACGTATTGTTATCAGAAGAAAAAGAAGAAACAATTAGTAATTATTGTTTACTTCTTTTATTTTTTTTCTTTTAACTTTTGGTGTTAACCTTTTGTTTTGATTTCTTAACTTGATAACTAGTTCTAGGTAGACTCCTGCTGCTAGTAATGAGGTTACTAATTGGCATATAATTGATGGTAAGTGATAAAAACTAGGAACGATTATTATCAGAAGATAATTATTCAGACTGAAGAATATCCATACAATAAATGCTCCTAGTAGGAAGAAGTGACTAATGGGTCTTGATACAATAGTTTCGTCTAACAGCTTACTATTTCTTATGAAGTAATTTTGAATTAGCACCAATATTATAACAGAAGCAAATATGGCTTCACTGTATACAAGACTTACTGAAACTACCCTCCAACCAACATCTTCAGGTAAGTTGATATAAAACTCAAGTATGTAATATACAAGTTCTGTAAAAAAGAAGAGATTTGCAATTAACATAACAATCAAGAAAATAATTATGAGGAAGTGCAGATTTCGGCTTTCCTTTGTCTTTATTGATCTTCTCATTTTTCTTAATCCACTTGCGAAGAAGTAGAGCCCACAAATTCCAAGAAAAATGCAAATTGATGATATTATTATTTCATTCTCTAGATAATTAGTAGTGTGATAACCAAATAATTTAACATGAAGCTCACTACGAAACCATGATGACAAAGCTTTGTACCAAAACATTATGAAATAAGCTATTAGTATTACTGAACCAATCATTATTGGTTTTCTATAATCTGCTTCTTTGATTTCCTTGAAATCTTGAATGCTTGTAGGTTTTTCCATCTCGTAACCCTTCCAATAACTCCTAGTAATACATAGAGCTCGTTTCTATTTAATATTTCATGAGTAATAGTTTCAAAACCGTTTAGAAAAGAGATTTTTCATGACTGTTTTCTCTTTTCCTTTTTCGCTCTCTGGATGACGACTTGTATGAATCCTTCTTTTCCTATGCTATAGGCTACCTCATTTTCCTGGAATCTTTTTGCCATATGTTTTTTCACAAACTCGTATTCTTTTGCAGTTTCATTGTGTTCTCGTAAGTAATCTCTAAAAAGTAGAAAGTTTTCCCAATCTTCTGTTTTGTGTTTCCACATATGTAGTAGGTATTTCTTCTTTCCCTCTACTGGTTTTCTGAATAATCTTCTATTTGGCATGAGGCTCTCTATACTTGCCAGATATTCATATCCTAGTTTCTCAAGTTTTGGAATGCAATGTACTGCATCTCTTAACGTTTTGACTCCTATTTGAATATCTATCACAGGTTTTGCTACTATAAACGGTATTGCCGTACTTCCTATATGGTCTATGGTGACAACATATTGTCCTATTGCTTCCATTATTTTTTGCTTTTCCCTTTGAAATTTCTCTGGCCAAGAAGGATCATAGTCAACTAGTTCTACTTTTTCTTTACCCACTTTATTCACAGCAATTTTACTTGTAATTATTCCTCAGTCAATATACTTACAGTATAATTTTTCTTCCGGGCATACGCTTTCGCTTCTTCAAAGGTATCAAAGTACGCTAGAACATCATATGGTACAAAAATCTTTTCTCCCTCAAACTTGAGTTCTATCATTGGTCTTGCTATTAATTCAAGATCATCGGGGTCGGTGTCTAGTAATGCTACTTTCTTTTCCTTAGCATATTCCTTGCAAGTTTTGCATCTATTTGGTCCTCTAGCACAATGCATTCTTGCCATTCTTTTGAGTACATATTTTTCTGTCATTTTACTCAAGCCTTTAAAATGCTATCAATAATAAAAAGAAAGGTGCTAAAGAATTAATATCTTTTCGGGGTCTGACTTATTTTCGGCTGTTTTTGGTAAAAACTTGCACTATCCCTCGAGTCATACAAAACACTACAAAATTAGCCATTTTATCCAGTGTTGTATTTACTTTATGAGTTATTTCCATTACTGTTTTTGTCCCATCAAATTCAGCGTATGCTTTTCCGAACCCATCAAAATATTTCTTTTGTAATTCTCCCTCAAATGATTCGTATTCTTCTTGTTTTATCAATTTCTTTGGCATTAATTGCTCTGCTTGAATCATTAATACGAATACTTCTTTTACCATGTGTTCTTTTACGTTTTTGATTATTCTTTGATCAATTATCTCAAGTGTTTTCTTCATTGCTTCGCTATTGAAGTTTAATCCTGCTTCTGTTAATGCTTCATTTAACACATCTATTTCTTGTACTATTAATGGTATTTTTGTTAAGCCATTTTGTGTTGGGAATATTATTGATGAGAATCTTAAATTTGAAGTTGAGACTATTATTGCTTGTTTTCCTTTCAAGCTCACCATGGTAAATTTCTGCTTCTTTCTTGGAATTATTTCTCCTTGCGAATACATTTCACGAACTCTTAACGCTGTGTCCAATGGATCCATCTTGTTTCCTTCTATCCAATCTGGCAGAAATGAGCTGTTTACTTTGTCTCCTTCAAAATCAATGAATAATATCCCTTCCCAATTTTCTGATAGTTTTCCGACATTTCTTTGCTTTTCTACTACCAGGTCTTTGAATGTTGTTTTGCTTCCCCGTATTGCTGCTTTTTTCTTTCCTATATCCTGATATTCTAGCAACACCCTATCTATTAGATCACAAAAGTTCACCGGGTTTCCATAGGAGGTTCTCACCGCGAATTTCAGCATCTTTACTATTTCATCTTGATATTCTAAATAATCAACCAGTGCTACTGCTACGTCTATGAATTCTGTTTTATTGACTTTTCTTATTGCTCTTCCAACGATTAGTTCTTCACCTGTTCTGGTAGTAACTTTATCAATTTGTGCATGAGATATTCCGGTATAGAATTCCCCTAAATGTGCTAAGTTTTTCAAGAATTCCAAGTATTCACTTTTTTCTTGTGTCAATTTGTTTATGTAAGCAATTGGTCCAAGAATTATATCGAATGTCACTAAGAAGACTGCTTTTACTCCCATTTCTCTCAAAATGGGCTTGGAGAAAGTGGATATCTCTAATTCTTTTATGTGTTCTTCCTCATTGGACATTCTAGTGCACCCCTTCGTTGGGCGTCGTTAAACGAGGAACGATTGTTGTCCATCACTATATAAGGTTTTGATGGTAATTGGCAACTATTTCCTCTTTGACTTTCGTTCTCAAATACTTTTGAACGTTTGTATTTTTTGTCGGAGACCTATTGTTCAAGCTATACTCATAATAGTTAGTTATATAACTAACTTTTTCTGCATTTTTCGTCTTCTTTTTTATGAAAAAAAAACATGCTTCTTACAATTTTCTCTAGTATTTACTTTGTTTTTCTTGTTTTTAAGGTTTGTAGAAAAATTATCCTTAGATTTTTGTCGGCAAATTGTTTTCTTTATCTCATTAATATCTCGATATTGCGGATATTTATATTTTAGAAGATTACATATCTAAGCGTAGTATATTCTGAGGAGCGCGAACACATGCCAGTTGAATTGGACTATTGGGCAGAGAAATTACAAACAGCTTATACTGAGCGTGATCATAAGAAAGAATACGTTCTCAAAGCTCCAACCAAGAAAGAAAATTCTCAGTCAATAAAAAACAAAGCGTTCTCAATTTTTGAATCAGATTAGAAAATGCTTTTCCTTATTGGAATTCTCTTTGATCTTTTACTCGAGCAAATATGATTTTACAGATGTTTTTATCTATATCTTCTTTATTGTCTTCTGATGCTTTCAAGCCGATTTTTCCTAATTCAGCGATTAATAGTGTTGTGGATTCACTTTCTGTTAAAAGCAGACCTAATTCCAAAGATAATTTCTTTAACAATTTTGCTCCTGCTACAAGTTCCTCTGAATTATCAAATAACTCTTTTAGGTATTCATCTCGAACTATTATCCATAAATCCTTCTCAGAAGCCTCTTTTAGTTTTTGTCTCATAGTTACTTCAGTGGTTAATTTCTGTGAATCTTTTTCTTTAGCTAAAGCGTTTTTCACCTTTACAACCAAAGCAGGATCTTTTTCGATGATTTTTCCTAATTCTATCCTTAAATCCTCTCGAGTAGAATAGATGTCCATAATTGTTTCTTCTAACAATCTAAGTACCTTTTCGTCTACACTTAGACCAGGATATTCTTCTGCCCCCGCTGGTGATAATCTATACATTAATTGGACATCAAATTTCTTCATCAGTTTAGCGACATTCATTTGTGGGATTCCAAATTCATTCAATATTCTCTCAAGAAACTCTTTTGCAAAATAGGAGGGTTTCTGTCTATGTGTTTTAGTCGCGATGTCGAAGTTCTCTCTCACCAGTTCATGGATAACAGTTTGTACCTTGTCGACAGATAATCCTTCAACATTGGTTATTGTGAGTGCAACTTTGTCATCTATTATGCCATTTTTTTTCGTAGCGACTCCTGGACTACCTTCTTTCTTCTCTCCACTCAGGGATTTCATTGGATAATCGATTCCTGTTTTCAAATCCAATGCTTCATATTCCATGATGAGTCTGTTCTCTAGAATTAATTCAGAAGCAATACGCCAATTCATTTGTGATTTATCCTTTTCACTGATTCGGAGATGTTTTTGGATCGTTTCATATTCTTGTATTGCTTTGTTTGCCCACCCTTTACTTTCTAGTTCTGAAAGAATGAATTCAATTGAATCCATATTTGCACCAAATCTACTAATTAGCCCTTCAATAATTACTTCCCCTTTCTCCAGAGCTTTTTGGCGCATATAACATATGATACTTACAGCAGCATCATAGAAATTAGCTCTTTTGTGATCTTGCACCCAAGAGAACAACATTGGTTTGATTGCTTCGGCTGTTATATAGGATCTTTCAATAACATACAGAGCAGAATCTTCTTTTTCTCCTGCTAAATCGCCAAAAAGAGATCGGTCCAAAGTGATGAGTTTTGTTACTCTTTTTAATAATTTCTTTGGAAAATCATTGGTAACGTATTTTATCCAAAACCCTTCTTCCATGGAGAAGCGGATTAGAAATGAATAAATGTCGGGTAATTCATATTTTGCTTCCTTTAAACGGTTTATCTCGTTTTTAAAGTAGTTTGCTGATAATTTTCTGGGGATGTCATATTCAAATTCGAGGACAAAAACAGCTTTTGCTATTTGCTCTTGTAATTCAAACTCTTTAACGATACTTTTTATCTCTTGGTCAGGAACTACTGCTGTGCGTTCGAGAATTCGATCTTGGTCAGTTGTTTTGATTTTATTGAACGCTTCCACTGCTTCTCTTAAAACCTCTTGACTTGACAGGTCACCAAGATCACGTTCCAACATTTGCTTTTTTACTCCATTTATTCAAGTTCTTTACAGTCACTTTGCTATTTTCAATTCCTCTAAAATAGCAAGAACACTTTTTCATTTACTTAACTTATTGTAAAGTATTTTTAAAACACAAATGGTATCGGCAAATTGCTCTTGTTTTGAAATATATTTGATGGAAATCGCTATAAAAGTGATTAATCAAAAATTTCTGAATTATCTTCTTTGACATTTTCTTCTTCTTTCTTTTGTTCTTCTTCTTCACTTTTTCTGGAAAAATAGATGACTACAAAGAAGAATCCACAACCAAGGAGAAAAACTCCAAAAACAATCCAGAGGGTCACTTCAAGAAGTGCTAGAACAATAGCTAAAACCCAACAGAGTATGATAGCTATTAGCATAAGATCGAAAATTAATGCTATACCGACATCTTTTACATCTTCCTTTATTGTAGACATTTCTCTCACTTTACATACTGTTAGGTTTGTTAGTATTTATTGCTTTTTTAGTTTTTGCCAAGAATTAAAATTTACTCTAGAATGCTACTTTTAAGCAACAATATTTTAAATTCCTATGTTGTAATGTTATTAGTTTAGTAAATTTAAACAGGAGATAACAATGTATCAATATTTCATTGCACCCATTATTGGATATCTATTGGGTTCTATACCTTTTGCATGGATAATTGTAAAACTCGTAACAGGAAAAGATGTTCGCGAAGAAGGTTCACGTTCTGTTAGTACAAGAAATACTGTCCGAACGGCTGGTTATTTCTGGGCAATTCTTACTGCTGCTCTTGATATTACCAAAGGATTTCTTGCTGCGTTTCTGGTACGATTTTATTTAACTCAATTACCTGTGGCGTTAACACCTGATATGTCAATCTTTTGCACTGCTCTTGCAGGTATAGGAGCGTTTGCCGGACATTTATGGATGCCCTGGTTAGGATTCAAAGGAGGAAAAGGATTCGCTGTTTTTTCTGGAGTACTCATTGTGCTGAATCCCTATGGAATCTTAGTTTGGTGGTTAAGTCTTCCAATATTCCTAATTATTATCAGATACGGCTATCTTGGAGGATTAAGTGCAACCATAACTGCTTCTCTTTTAGGCATGTTCTTCTTTATTTTTGGACATGCAAAAGGAATACCTAATCCCTATTGGAGTGATTGGGGTGTTATGGTTCATGGATTTGGTAGTGTCATTGTGCTTTTACTGCGGCTAATTCCGGATTTCAAAGCTATGAAAGCAGGCGAAATCAAACGCTGGTCAGGTATAAAAGTTTCACAATGGATGCGGTAAAAGTTAAAAACAGAAATTAGCAGTTTGTATGCTGCTTTTTTCTTTATTTTATTTTTAGAAGAAATTTAAGTTTTCTATTATCAATTTATTTTGTTTTCATGATTCTTTCATGAACTTTCTTATTTTTAGGCAGGGTAAATTTAAATGTCGAACCTTTGTTTTTTCCTTCTGATTCTGCTAATACTGTGCCCCCGTGAGCTTCTACAAGGCTTTTCACCACAGCTAATCCTAAACCTGAGCCTGGACTTTTCGCATCTACTTTTACATATTGTTCAAAAATTCGTTTCAAATCTTTCTTGTATATTCCTAATCCGTTATCAATCACTGAAATTTCTATGAAATCCTTTTTGAGATTCTTAGCATTGATTTGAATTTTACTTTCTTTTTCTGTGAATTTAATCGCATTAAGAACTAGGTTCTTAATTATTCTCACAACTTGTTCTTTGTCGCACCAAGCACTTAATTTTTCTGGAATATTGTGTGAAACGATGAATCCCTTGTCTATTATTACAGATCCTACAGCAGTTAAAGAATCAGAAACAATGTCTCTTAGTTGGTATTGTTTGTTTTTCAGTGTGTATCCTTGAGTTTCTAGTGTGGAGTGATCCATAATATCAAGAATACTTCTTGAAACATTTGCTAGATTGTTTCGTAAGTATTCAATGGTTCCATATACTTCATCACCGAGCTCGCCTAATTTTCCTGAGAGTATTTGATCTAATAGTTCTTTTGAGCTTTTTAGTGGATCTAATAATCCTGTTGAGGTTACCTCCATGAAATTTGAGCGCTCTCTATTTACTTCTTGGAGTTTTTCGTTGAGCTCTTCTAATTTTACATAAGAAGTTGTTAGCTCTTCTTCTTGTAATGCAAGCTTTGTTACATCTTCACACAAGACTAGTATCTCTGTAATTTCTCCTTCCTTATTAGCCATAGGTACGACTTTCAAACTTATAATTGTAAAAAGCTGAGGGAGTTTTTCATCTAGGTTTTTTATCTTTAACCGATTAACATCCACTCTTTCTCCAGATAAACCCTTTTTGAATAATTTAATCAGGGATGTTGGAAAAGCACCATTTTGCTTATCTTTCTTGCCCTTTATGACGTTAATACCAACAAGCTCATTTCTTTTCTTCTCAGTCAGAATTTCTACTAAAGGATTCAAACCAGTCATAATGCCTTTAGAATTAATTGTTAAAATTGCTATTGGAGAATTTTCTATAATATTATCTAATTCTTGTCTTGTTCTTCTGAATTTCTCTTCGGGAACCAAGGCACTAAAAAGTGCTGAATGCAATTTATACATATCTGGAACAGAGGTTAATTGTTCATCTCCGATTGCTATTGTTGGAAGTGACATAATATCGTATTTTTCTGCTAGTTCAGGTTCCTCGTCAATGTCCACTTTTCGATAGGTGATTTTTCCACCATAGGATGCTAATACTTCTTGAAGTACTTCCTCTGCTGGTGCACAGTACACACAGTCTTTTGAAGTGAAAAGGTAAATCTCGGTGTAAATGGTAGTTGTATCTGCGATAATAGATGCTAGTTGTTCATAAAGTTCGAGGAGATTATTATAAAGAGTTTGTAATTCCACATTTTTATTACGCAATTCTCTTTCGACGATTTTCCGATCACTAATATCAGTTATGATAGCATATGTTCCAATAGACTCCCCATCAGGACCTAATAGTGGTGTTCCGCTAATTAAAACTGGAACTTTTGAACCCAATTTCGATTTAAAAGAAATTTCATATTGAGATTTCTTCTTTTCAGTTATTCTTTTTTGTGATTCGCGACTTACTCGAGAACGATCTGAATCCGAAACTATATCCAAAGAATTCGTGCCAAGTAATTCGTCTTCTGTGTATCCTAGCATTTTACAGAAAATTGGATTGACATAAATTATGTTGAAATTCATATCAGAGGCAACAATTCCTTCTGGCATAGTGTCAACTAATATCTTGTACCATCCACTAGAAGTGAGGATCTTTTCCAAAATAGGATGAGTTTTGAAATCTCTCTCTCCGTTTAGTTCAGATTTCACTATTGGTAGCTCCGGGTACAAAACATAAAGTACATTGAATATACTCACAGTGTTTTGACCATTTTTCTCAAATAAACTTTCTGTTTTGGTACTTTTCGACGAAAAAATACGTTTTCTGCTTAATAAAAATTGTCCCGAGACCTTAGTCACCCTTCACTTTTTCATTACTTATATCTTGATTTATGCTTTTCTCGGTTCTTTTGTTCAGTTCTCCCCAAGCTCCTCCACCGGGGGTTTCTATTACGATTAATTCTTCTGCATTCACTGTTGTGGTTGTTTTACCTGGCAAGATTATTTTTTTACCATCAGTTTTATTGATATAATAAACTCCTTTCTTCCCATCTTCTCCTCCAGCTAGTCCCCATGGAGCAATTTTCTGTCTTTCACCCAACACACTAACTACAACAGGTACTTTAGTTCTGAATTGCCTTATAATTCCTAATCCACCACGGAATCGACCGTTCCCACAACTATCTTCTCTTAAAGCATACTTTTCAACAACCAAAGGATATCTAACTTCTATTTCTTCTATAGGAGTATTCATGGTGTTTGTCATATGAGAGTGAATGCCATCTATTCCATCCTTTGTTGGCCGACCTCCCACTCCTCCGCCAATTGTCTCATAGAATGTAAACGATCGTCCTGAGTGATCTGTTCCTCCTATTATGAGATTGTTCATTGTTCCTTGAGAAGCTGCAGGGATTCTATCTGGCAATATCTTTGAAAACGCTTTCAATAATGTATCAACAATTCTTTGCGAAGTTTCTACGTTTCCACCCACAACTGCTGCAGGCGAACGAGCATTAAGAACGGTTCCTTCTGGTACAATAACAGATAGATGTCGGTATAACCCTTCATTAGCAGGGATTGTTGGATCAGTTATCGCTCGCAAAACATAATACGACCCTGAAAGGGTTACAGCATAAGGGCAATTAATTGCTCCCTTTACTTGTTCTGAAGTGCCAGTAAAATCAAAAGTAACATGCTTTTTTGTCATTGTTACATTAACTACTAATTCCACAAGATTATCTTCAATTCCATCCCCATCCATGTAGTCTTTCCCTACGGCTTCGCTTTCAGGAAAGCCACTCAAGATAGATAAAAATCTTTTTTCTGAGTAATTGAGAATGTCATCTACTGCTAGTTTGTATGTTTCCATTCCTTTTTGGGTTATCAATTCTTGAAGCCTTTTTTCACCTGTCCAATTAGATGATAATTGAGCCATTAAGTCCCCTTTTCTAATTTTCGGAGTTCGGGAATTGATCATGATAAGATTCAAGATGTCTTTGCTTACCTCTCCTTTTGATACAAATTTAATAGGAGGTATTCTAAGTCCTTCCTGAAATATTTCTGTTGCATTTCCCGGCATTGATCCGGGTGCCATTCCACCAATATCATTGTGATGAGCTCTGCTAACAGAATATCCCGCGAGAACGTCTTTGAAGAAAATGGGAGTAATAATTGTAATATCAGGTAAATGTGTTCCTCCCAAATATGGATCATTCAATATAAACGAATCACCCGGATAAATCTCCCCCTCGAATTTCTTTTCTATGCTCTTAACTGCAATTGGCATTGCTCCTAAGTGGACAGGTATGTGTTCTGCTTGGGCAATCATTCTTCCCTCATGATCGAATAAAGCACAGCTGTGATCCATTCGTTCTTTGATGTTTGTACTATAAGCAGCATTTCTTAAGATAATACCCATTTCTTCAGCAATGTATTCTAATCCCCCACGAATAACTTCTCGAGTAATTACGTCAACGTTCATTGTCACATTCTCACATCCTTATTATGTGTATAAGCCCATAACTATCTACACTTGCTTTCCAATTCGGGTGAACAACAGTAGTAGTATCATATTGCTCTATTATTGCCGGTCCTTTTAGCGTATTTTTTGCCAGAAGTTTTTCTCTGTTAAAAATGGGTGTTTGTTTAAATCCTTCCAATTCTTCAAAATAAACCTCTCGAGTAGCCGATTGGGCTTCTTCAACAGGTTTCTCTGTTCCTTCAGCGATTTTTACTAAGCGCGGTTTCTTGATTAAACCAAGACTATTTATCCGGATATTTACCATCTCAACTTCTTCTTCCTCAAGAATATAACCATATATTGAGTGATGTTTTTCATTGAAACGCTTCAAGATTTGATCTTTACAACTCTCATCTTTAAGGGCAATTCCTTCTAAAGATATAAGTAATTCAAATCCTTGACCAACATATCGCAAGTCAACAAATCTTTTATGTTCAATACTTTTTGTTTTGAATCCCTCTTCTGTTAAAACTGTAAATCCTTGTTTTTCTAAATCATGATATGCTTGTTCTAAGTTTGAATAGTCAATATCAAAGAGCTTCTTTCTTATGGATTTAATGTAAGTATGTTTTGCATCTGTAAAAAGTAGTCCCATTGCTGAGAATAGTCCAGGATTATTTGGGATGATTATCTCATTTATTTTTAATTCCTCTGCTAATGCACATGCATGTAAAGGTCCTGCACCACCAAAAGCATTTAAAATAAACTCTCGAGGGTCTAATCCTCTTTCCACAGTTACAATTCTTAATATTCTACTCATGTTGTTATTTGCTATCTTTACTATGCCAATAGCACTCTCAATCACATCTAATTTTAGTGATTCGCCAATTTTCTTAAGAATGCTTTTTTCCGCTAATTCAGGATAAATTTTGAATGTTTTATCAAGTAATCCTTCAGGATTAAGACGACCCAGAACAAGATTAGCATCTGTTATTGTTGGATCTTCTCCATCTTGACCATAACAGGCAGGACCGGGATCAGCCCCTGCACTAATTGGTCCAACTCGCAAAGCACTTCCTTGGTCAACCCAAGCAATAGACCCTCCACCAGAGGAAATCTCCGCTAGATCAATAAATGGGAATCGAACGGGATACCCACTTCCTTTTGTTATTCGTCCACTATGAACATCTCCTCCGACTTCATATTCGGAGGTTAGTGTAATTGATTTATTCACAACAGTTCCTGCTTTAGCAGTTGTTCCTCCCATATCAAAGGATATTATTTTGGTTAAATCTAGAAAACTAGCTAAGAAACATGAAGCAACTACCCCGGCGGAAGGACCACTTTCAATTATACTCACAGGTAATTGTTGTACTTGTTCTGACTTGCTTACTCCCCCACTACTTTGCATGATAAACATCGGAGCTGAAATGCCAATTTTCTTGAATGAATCGGTTAATGATTTTACGTATCTCGAAACTATTGGCATTAATACAGAATTGATTGTAGTGGTACTTGTTCGTTCAAATTCTCTGTGTTCAGGAGACACTTCAAACCCTGCAGATAAGTAGAGATCTTTATGCTTTTTCACAAAGTAATCTTTGATTTTTTGCTCATGTATCGCATTTTTATAAGAATGGAGGAGAGATATTGCTACACTTTGGATTGCTTCAGTTTTTATAAAATCACTAATAATTGCGAGGTTTTTTTGTTTTAATGGAGTAATGATTTCTCCTTGTGCATTTATTCGTTCATCTATTTCAAATCGATATTTTCTCGGAACAATTGGAGTTGGTCTATCGAAAAAGAAGTCATACAAGGAAGCTCTTCTTTGTCTACCAATTTCTAGGACATCTCTGAAACCTTTTGTAGTAATAAGAATGGTTTTTGGCAAATCTAAATTCACTTGCCCAAGGAAAGTATTTGTAGCAATTGTCGTTGCATGATACAATTGTTGTACATTAATTTTGTCAGCATCGGATAATTGGTCTTGTAAAGAATTAATGATTGCTTCTTCTGGTTTTTTCGGAGTTGTTGAAACTTTAACTTGATTATATATTAGACCAGTTTCTTTATCTTGGATTATGATATCCGTGAAAGTTCCACCAATATCGATTCCAA
>JAGMDP010000140.1 GCA_023128635.1 Candidatus Heimdallarchaeota archaeon
CATCTGTTCCTTCCTTATCTGAAACCAATGGGTTCTTCCTGGTATCAAGACATGAAAGGAAATCTTTGTCTTGCAAGTATAATGGTTCTTGATCTTTCCCAGCAGCAAGAAAGTGGCTTGTAACTTCAGTTGCTCTATAAGCTCCAAGATAATCCGAAAATGCTTTACCTAGCGAATGTTGAGCTAAACCCTTTTCCATAATTATTGATTGAAGAATGAAGTCTAATGTCATAACATCCTTTGTTGTTTGAACAATAAGCTTCCTTCTTTTTAAGTTTGGATAAGCCCTCCAAGTTGCTCTGCAATCAAATAATATGGGATTGGTATTTTGTCCCTTAAAGCCTTCATACTCAAATATTGCAAAGAGTTCCACTTCATAGGGGAATCCTTCAATATAGCATGCTGTAGCAGTTACTTTTTTGGGTATCTTTCCAACTAAACCATTTACAACGTCTATGTCGTGAACCATAAAATCATGACCGCAACCAAGATAATTAGGATCCAAATCTTTGCTATCCAACTTCATAGGACCAGGACCAACTCTTCTCCCTGTAATATGCATGATCTTATCTTCAGTGCTTTCTTTTTCAAGAAATGCTTTCAAAGTAACAACAACAGGATTGTATCTTTCTAAATGTCCCACTTGAATAATTCTATTCAATTTCTTTGCTTTTTCAGAAATTTCTTGACACTCCTCAACAGTAGGAGCCAATGGTTTCTCTAATAAAATATCACAATGCTCTAAAACTTGTAAAGCAATTTTCTTATGAATAGCAGTTGGAATTGCTAAAACAGCACCTGCTAGTTTTTCGTTTTTCAATAATTTGTCTAGGTCATCATATCTATTCTCATTGGATATATTGTTTACATTACCAATGGATTCGAGACGTTTCTTATCTGCATCACAAATGACAACTTTGTCACAAAAACCTTCGGATTGAAGTCGAACTATATTTCTAACGTGATTCTTTCCCCACTTTCCTAATCCTACGATTGCAATTATCTTCATGGATATTCCTCTGAAATTGGATTTACTATTTTCTACTCATTTTAAAATCTTTAGTAGTTTAAGAAAAATCAACGATAGGTTTCAGATTAAAAGTCTTCAAAAGATATAAAAAAACGATAGAATGGTTTTTGTATTGCTAAGAATTGTTTCTATTTAGAGATAATCTACCAACTGGATCTGATCGTTATGGAATTTGAATCACCTCTTTCACCCTATAAAGCATTAAAGAAGACTGAGAAATTTTTCGAATTAAAAGTGAATAATTCAAAGATAAAGGATCAACCATTAACTAAAAAAGATCCACAATTTCTTGAGATGGGTGTTGCTACAGTTTTTGGTGAAATTTTTTGGATGAAAATTCACGCGAGAAGAACTAAAACAAAAACCGCGAAAGTATCACTTACTGGTAGACCTTCAGTCAAGCACTTATTTCTTTCAGCTATTGTTGGTTTATTATCTGGTCCATTTCTCTATATGGCTATTACTAATGGGTCTATCTTTAATTATTTACTTGCAGGTCTATTAGCTGTCGTTGGGATAGCCAGTATGCTAATGCCGATATTCCGTATAAGAAGAACCCAGCAGAAACTAAAAGAAGCTCTCTTAACAGAGGATCAATTCGAAGAAGAAATAGAAGCAAAAACCAAAACAGCTACAACATCGAGATTAGCGCTAGACTAAGTCAGTTATTTTCTAAAAAGACTCAAACATACCTAATTAGTAACTATTAAAAATCTTGAAGAAAACAGTCTAATTGAGGTTAGTTTACCTCAATTTCCCATAAAAAAGATTAAATAAAAACAATTCAATATTTTACTGTAACTATAGAAGTGATAGAAATGCCAATTGAAACCCCCTTAAAGAAATTCCTTGGAACTGGAAATTACTTAGCAAGATTAACATTCGCTCCTAATAGGAAGAATTATACTTCAGCAATGAAAGTAAGAATCGAAATTTTTGAAGGAAGAAATGAAGACGTAGAATTAGATTGCGAAAGTATCTCAGAAGTCGCTTCTAAAATTCATGATTTCTATCTAGAGAAAACAGGTATGGAACTCGAAGTTAGACGGCTAGCAAGATGGTTCATTGAATACTTAGAGGATGTAGGAATAACTCCTCCAGAAATGAATGCTCTAATTAGAGATATGGAATCAACTCCACAAGAATTAGAAGCTAGAGAAGGATCAGAATAAATCTAAGAGGAAAATTTCTTCGTCTATTTTATTTTTCATTTATTAATCAAAATGATTATAAGTATCTGCAAATGAATGTGGACTTGGACCAAACCAAAGCCCGGTAGTGTAGGGGCCAAGCATCCAGGACTCTGAATCCTGGGACGGCGGTTCGAATCCGCCCCGGGCTACCATTACTCATTATTGAGTAAACACTTTACATAATTCTAATCATTAGTTTTTACGGGCATAATATTAAATAATCTTCACAGTAAATTCTGGAATTATTGAAATCTACTTGAACTATTCATTACAAATCCATGCTCTTAGCAATTAATCATTAATTTATGACAACGTTTTCTGGAGAAAAAAGTTCAAGCAAAGAATTAAAAAGAATGTAAATTATGATATCCTTTGAAAATTAAGGTGATAAATACTATGTTTGAAGAGATCCGTTGGCACGGTAGAGGTGGACAAGGGGCAGTAACGTCTGC
>JAGMDP010000141.1 GCA_023128635.1 Candidatus Heimdallarchaeota archaeon
CTGGTAGCACCTCGAATATATTACCAATAAACAAAGGAGTAAGAGAAACTGTTCCAATGAAAAGTATCAGAAACACAATCAAAACAATGAGTAATCGTTTCTCTCTGAAAATGTGTTTAAAGAACCATTTTTTATGACCCATTGTTTTTTACCTACGGATTTTTACTAGTATTTCAATTTAAAACGATATTGAATTGTCTTCTATTTCTTTTGAACGTTCAAATTTTATTGAAACAAGTAACTTGCTTTTTATATTTTGCGTTCGAAACGATTCAATGAAAAGGACGGGGAGAAATTGAAGCGACAAAATGCTTCATAGCTAATCATTGAGAGAGTATACGACAAATGTTTAAATATTGTACAAATAGCAAGCAGTTCAGCTGTCAGAAAGGAGATTGTCTAGGCTAAAGAATTACTAAGGTTTTCAACAATAGTTACTACGTGCAATTAGAGGCAATTTCTCTACGAAAACAGCTAAATGGATGTATCTAACTATGACAGAAGAAGCTCAAAGACAACTCCCAAAAAGACCATTTATTCATGGAAAATTAAATCCACGTAAACAATGGGTACCGATCTGGGTGTGTCTATTACTAACTATATTAATTGCAATACCTATGTCACTTATATTGGCAATAATCTTTACAGGTACTACAGCATTAGCTTATAATTTTGCTATGAACCTAGCAGTTTCTGCTCCAATTGCTTTTGTATCAGCATATGTTTTCTATACTTATTTGATTGGACCCTTTGCAGAATGGGCAGTCAAATATGACTTCCAACATGAAATGCGTACAAAAACTCTCGGACAGATGTTGAAAGATGGGAAATTCTGGTTATATGGATTACTTGTTGATTTCTTGATCTGTATTTTTATAGCCCTACCAGTTTCTTTCGTGAAGGTGGCATGGCTAGGCATGCATTTCCAAGGACCTTGGGGTATAGAATTGATGAAAGCTTTTGGTTTAGCATATGCACTTGCCGTTGGTCTAGCACTAATTGGAATCATCATTACTATACAGATACTAAAGTGGTGGTTATGGAAGCCACCAATGCCTGATACTACTGCTGCGAAATAGAAGAAAAACCAAGCAAAAGAAATAAATTTTTTTGCTTTCTTTCCCTTTTTTTTTATTTTTTAAAAGTCATGCTATAGAAATTTTTCTTTCTTCAAAATAAACAAAAAATAATTGGTGACCTGGGTGGAATTTAAATCGACGATCAATTTTAGAAACAAGTAAGAAATACAACTTTCTTTTTTGCTCAGTGACTGATAAAAGAAGAAAAAGAAATCACTTACTAAAATTATAATCTCTTTTAACCCAACTTTTAGCAAATCGAGTAAGCACATTAGAATGAACTGTTTCATAATTAATGATTCCAATCACTTGTTTGGAACCTTCCTTTTCAATAACGGGTAAACGATTGACCTTATTTTTACGCATGATTTGTTCTGCATCATAAAGAGTAGCAGTTCTATCAATCATAACTACAGGTTTAACCATACAATCCTTTGCTAACAACTCTGGAGAAAACAAACCGCCTTCTTTAAGAATCAATCTTTGGATATCTCTATCAGAGATAATTCCAATAGTATCCTCATTGGTCCGAGTCACAAGCACACACCCCTTCTTTGTTTGCAAGAGTCTTTTAATTACAGTAAGAATGTTATCATTTTCATTCACAAAAATGGGATTATCCATTATTGAATCTACAATTATTCTGTCAATTGGAATACGTTTCACCTTCATAAGATAATGAATAAATTAATTAGATAAGTATTTAAAAAGTTAGTTATTTAGTATGCTTTTCAATAAAACATTGTTTATCCAAAAGTATTTTTTTCAATGAAAATAAAAGAAGAAATGGTGGCCAGGGAGGAATTTGAATCCGCGACCACTTAAAACAACTTTCACTTCATCAACCAATCTTTATCAAATTCGCCAATATAACAGAGACAAACTGATCTAGGACCTGAAATAACACAACAAATATTTCCAGCTTCGTACAAATGAATGTCTCTACTTTGAGTATTAACTTTTTGTATTTCATTAAAAATTTCTTGTGCTAAGCCTTGATTTCTAACATGGTAAAAAAATACTTCATTTGTCTCAGTATGT
>JAGMDP010000142.1 GCA_023128635.1 Candidatus Heimdallarchaeota archaeon
TCAAGAGTGCGCCAATAAAGTCGTAGTCGAATCTTCTTTTTGTCCCACCAAATCCCCATTTCTTGTGCGACAATATAGTCCCCTATTTCTTGCAATTGTTCTCTATCTAATTCTTTCTTTGCTTGTTTGTTCCTAAAAGGATATTCTGAACGTTCTTCTTCAATGTGTATTATATGCTTGATATTTATTCTAGCATATTCCAGAATGAAATTTGACCAATCCGCACACCAAGAATCTAATTGCTTTTGGTGTTCTGGTGTCACATACATCCAAGGCTTGTCTATCCATTCAGGTAAGATTTCTTTCAATTGCCTCTCAATGTCTTGTCCTAAATCAAACAAATCCTCTCGAGATATTGCTACATCTGATTGAATTAGTTGCTCAATCCTAAGCATGGCATTATAGATTTTCTCTTCTGTTGTAACGGGATTTTCTATCAAAGAAATAGTGATTGTTGCTTCTCGTGGTGGTTTAATATCTGCTTTTGTTTCTTTTGGGGGTTTGACTTCAGTTTTCTTTTTAACCTTCTCCTTGACAGAACCGGATTTCTCCTTCTTCTTTGATTTGGATTTTGGTTTTTTTTCTTTAACTGACATATAACTATCCCACTGAGATATTATTCACTCGCTGTCATTTTATTTAATTCTATCTTGTTTTTTAGTTTAACCGTTGTTTCAATCCTACGGAGTTTCGTTTTCATGTTTGCTTTGCATCAAAATTACTACATGCTTCCGAATTCTTCTGCCCAGCCACGATGACGTAATAATTCTTCGGGAGCAACACTTGGTTTAATTTTTTCCATTGCTGATATGAAATCTTGCATAATAACATTTCTTGCTTTAATTTCTGGATTATCTAAAGCACCAGAAATATCTAATTCTCTGACAGGCATCATCACTGCTTCACGACAAAGCATCTGAATGTCACGACCTGAATAACCTTCACTCGTTTCACCTAGCAAACTAAAGTCAACATTCTCATCACATTCGACACCCTTCGTGTGGATTTCGAAGATTTTTGATCTTGCAGGCAAATCAGGTAAATTGATATAAATTCTCTTCTCGAATCTGCTTCTAAAAGCAGGATCTAATTCCCATGGAAGATTTGTTGCACCAATGACCACAAGTCGATCTTCTTTCTTTGTAGTTACTCCATCCATTTGTGTCATTAACGTGGTTTTTACACGTCGCATAGCATCGTGCTCTCCGCCACCGCGAGTAGAAGCAATACTATCTACTTCATCAATGAAAATCAACGATGGTTGTCTCTCAATAGCTGTTTCAAATAATTGTGTGACCAATTTTTCTGATTCACCCAACCACTTTGAAATGATGCTAGAAGCACTTACATTAAAGAAAGTTGCATCTACTTCAGTAGCAACAGCTCTAGCTAATAGTGTTTTGCCAGTACCCGGTGCACCAAAAAGTAAAATTCCTCTCCAAGGATTTCTTGCTCCTTTAAATAAATCAGGACGTTTCATGGGTAGGATGATTGCTTCTCTCAAAGCTCTTTTTGCTTCTTCTAAACCTGCTACTTGACTCATTTTTACATTTGGTTTTTCAACAATAATTATTTCAGAAATTGCTTCTTCTAATTCGTCCTCATCTTCATCAGAACTGGAATCCGGACCTTTTTTCCTGCCTTTCTTAGAACCTTTCTTTCTCCCACCACTATCTACTCTCTGTAACCCTTGATCTTTCAATTCAGAAGCACGTGCGAGGTACTCTTTAGCTTTAATATAGTACATATTCTTTAATTGGGGATTACTTGTAAAACCAATAAGCTGTTGAAGAACTTCTGCAGCTTTCAAATAATTTTGGTGAGCAGACTTATAATTTCCAGCTTTATCTTGATCATACGCTTTTTGTGCATATTTAGATGCATATTGGTACAACGATGAATTTGTCAACTTTCGACCACGCTCGATATTCTATACTTGCAACTCTCTTATATATTTACCATTTATTGCAAATGTAATATTCGGGGATTTCATACAAAAATCCTTGGAAATAACCATATCTTGTTCTTTTCTTATATTAAGGTCTGTTAATATAAGCATAGAGCACAAATTAGCTTTTTTTCTTCATAGTTTTTACTATTACAATTAAATCCATTACATTAGTGCCGGTTGAGCCTGTAATAATCAAATTATTTGTTTGTTTAAGGTAATTAAATGAATCATTATTTTCTAAGAAATCCTCAATGTCTAATTCTATTTTAGAGCCTGCAAAGACTGTATATCCATCAACCAATGCACCAGCTGCTTCAGTTGGGCCATCAATTCCATCAGACCCAATAGAAGCTATTACAATACCTTTTGTTCCCGCAATTACTCGACTAGCAGCTAATGCTAATTCTTGATTTCTTCCTCCTAATCCTTTTCCTTGAATTGTAACGGTTGTTTCTCCTCCTGCTAACAAAACAGTATTTTCTTTCATACTCTTTGTCTTCTCTGCAAATTCTCTACCTATGTCACTTGCTTCCCCTGAGATATTTGTTGATATTATTGACGTTGAAAATTTATTTTGAATTGCATACTCTTTCATTAAATCGCATGATCTTGCATTAGATGCAATAATGATATTCTCAACGTTAGCAAAAGTAGAATTATCTGGTTTTAGAGTCTCATTAACCTCTTTAGCTAATCCTTGTTTAACTACTTGCTGAACTGAAAGTGGTAATTTATGCATTATTTCATATTTGTTGATAATTTGTTCTGTAACAAACCACGTTGTTAAATCCGGAGCGGTTGGACCTGAAGCAATAGTATCCAAAGTATCCCCTATAACATCACTGATTATTAGAGAGATGACTTTTGCCGGTTGGATTATTTGAGCTAATTTTCCTCCTTTAATTTTAGAAATATGTTTTCTCACTGCATTCAATTCATGTATTGTTGCACCAGCTTCTGTCAATATGTGAAATAGCTCACTCAAATCTTCTAGAGTTATTCCTTCTACTGGCATCTCAAGTAAAGCCGAACCTCCACCACTGATCAAACATATAACTAAATCTCTTGCTGATAATCCCTCAATCAAATCTAATATCTTCTTTGTTCCAGAAATTGTTCCACTTGTCACTAAAGGATGACCCGCGATATTATATTGAATGTTTTTCAAATTGAGTTTCTGCTTCACTGAATTTTCTGGAATGTTGATTTGTCCTGCATAAATGTGCTGACCAAGTATTTCTTCTAATCCCTCAGCCATCTTTGCTGTAGCTTTACCACCTCCAATAACGAATATCTTGTTTATATCGCTGAGCAAAAAACTGCTTCCATTAATAAATTTAATTTCGTCATTTACCAGTTTGACAGAGTCACGAATTGCTTCTTTTGGATCTGCTGCCCTTATTCCTTCATTCAACAATTCTAAAGCCATTTGTCGTGCTTCTATTGTTTGTGGATCAAAATCTGCTTCTAGCAGAGATTGATGATTCTTGATAAAGAAATGTTTGAGATGTATTTTAATCACCAAATCAACTATTCAATACTACTAAATTACAATAAACATTAAGAAGAATTATTAAATTACTTTTCTAGTATGTAGGTTAGTGAAAATCATGAGCTTCTCAAGACAAAGAGTTACAAATGCATTATTCAATCAAAGATTCCTGCTTGGTGTTTATGTACCACTGATCTTGGAATTCTTAGTATTTGCAATTTATACTGCATTAAGGGGTATTAAGCTTGATGTCACATGGTTGATTTACTTAGTCATTTGGATTCTAATTTTCTTAGCTCCAGCTCTATTCTTCTATATAATATCACCAATGTTTATCTATTTCATCTGTGGGATCGGAAAAGAGTATGAAACAAGTTTAAAGAAGAATATTGATTCATTATTTATTTTTTCAGATGATGTAGATGGAGTAAACACAAAGCAAAAAGTCAAAATTGAAACATCCATAGAAGAAAAACTAATTCCA
>JAGMDP010000143.1 GCA_023128635.1 Candidatus Heimdallarchaeota archaeon
CCTAATAAATCAGTAACGCCAACAACTCGTTCTTGTATGGGATATATGCCTAACCAAACTGCTCCAAGACCTTTGGCATGAGCAGCAAGAAGTAGATTCTGGGTTGCAGCAGAACAATCTTGGACCCAATAATCGCAATATTTCTCAGTAGTAATTTTGGCACAAACCAATATTGCAACAGGAGCTTCCTTCAACATTTTCGAGTAAGGATGAAACTCCGGTATTTTATCTAAAATTTTGCGATCATCAATAACTATGAAATGCCATGGTTGATTGTTGCCTGCTGAAGGAGCTTGCATAGCAGCCTTTAATAGATCGTTTATATCCTCCTTAGAAACCGGTTTATCAGTAAATTTACGAATACTTCTTCTTGTATGAATTCCTTCCATTAATTCCATCTTCTAACCTCAAGTATAGTTTGTCTTTTTAATTCTTAAGAATTGCTTAAAACAATAAATAATGAACATTAATACTAAAAATGATAATTTTGAGTTAATTTCTTAAAAAAATATAAAAATAATAAAAACAAAATATACCATGAGAGAACAATGAGAGGTATAAAAAAGAGAGTTATCGCTCTTTTACTAATTATATTATTTTTTGCAGTAAATTTTTCTGTCTCTTTACCAGTGAAAAGCAAAAGCTTTGGAACTTTCTTCACTCTAAAAGGTTTGACCAGTGGAGGAGGAGTAAGACCTGATTATCTTGGTATAATGAAGGTGCATCTAAATCAAATTGGAATAAATCTTGACATTGTTAATGTTGATTGGTCAACATTCGTTGGAGAACTCATTGCATTCCACAATTATGATCTCGTCTATCTTGGATTAAGTGGGGGTGGATATGATCCCGATTTCACAGGAATATATAATGAGAATGGTACACTCAATTTGTTTGGATATCACACAAGCATGGATTGGGATGATTGTCTTGGTGGGATTAATGAGTGGTATATGAAACAAGGTACTTTAATTATGCCACCTGATTCTGAGGAAAGAATTCAACATTACTGGGCTTGGCAGCAATACCTTATGGATAAAATATGTCCTATGTTACCAACATTCTCACCAAAAGCGTACAATGCCTATTGGGCTAATTTGGTCGGTTATAATATGTCTGATGGTATTTTACAATCATGGGGAAAGATCTCTTGGGATGGATCGCATGAAGGGCAAGTAAGTACTGATGAATTTGTAATAACAGATGCTTCTTGGTCAGATCTCAATCCATTGTTCCAAGATGATACATCTTCAAGTTTCATTAGTAATGCAATTATGGATCCATTAATCTGGTACGATGCTGATCTAACAGTTTATCCACATTTAGCAGAAAGTTATACTCACATAAATGATACCCATGTTCGAATAACTATTAGAGAAGGGATAAAATGGGCTCCAGATCCCGATGAGATTTTTACAGATGAATATCTTGATGTGAAAGATGTATATTTCACTCTATATTGTTGGAAATATGTTTCAAATGATCAACACCTCTGGGAATGGTTAGAGGATATAGAAATCATTGATAACTATACCTTGGATTTATTCATCGATGGAAATTCTACAACAGAAGCAAATGATGCTTATGCACCATACTTGTCAACCATTTCAACTAGGATCTTGCCAGAACACTACCTTAACCAAACACAAATAGCGGATAATGTAACACCAAATATTGCTCATTCATCGTGGGAAAAATTCTCAACTCATGCTTTTGGAACGGGACTATTTGAAATAGAAGAATACAGTGAAGATAATGAAACTATTCTAGCTGTGAGACCTGATTGTTGGAGATTAAATCCTTTAATTACAAGCGATCCATTCTTAAATTGGGCTAATAGATTTGGTGATTTTTCTGGAGGAATAAACCAATTAAGAATTAGAATTATTCCCGATCAACAAATATCACTACTCGAATTTGAAGCTGGAAAAGTCGACCTTGAAGGTGTAACCTGGAACCCGACCAGTAAAGATCATTTTTGTAAAGATTCAAGATTTAAAGTACAAAGTGATGAAACCTATTCTTTCGGATTTTTGGGGTACAACATGAGGGAGAATCGAGACCATATCGGTAGTAGAGAACCTTGCCCAGGAGATTCCTCAATTACTAAAGGATTAGCCGTTAGAAAGGCAATATCTTATGCAATTAACTTAGTTGAAATAAACAATATCATTCATTACGGGGAATACACAATTAATCATACACCCTTATATCCAAAAATGGGTAAATGGAATAATCCAAACATAATTCGCTATGATTTTGATCTTGATATGGCAAAATACTATATGTACATAGCAGGTTATGATATAGATTATACTCCAACAGTGGCAATCTATGGTTTTACAGGATTAATAACAGTAGTTACAATTTTTGCAGCCACAATTTTTTACACATATCGAAAAAAGAAAAAAGCTGACAAAAATTGATTTCTTAAAGATAGAAAAGAATATAAACCTCTAAGGTTGACATTATATTTGAGAGTTTTAGATAGGTAATGGTTGGCAAAGAAATTGAGGATACGAGGAAAGAAAGCATTTGTAGTTGTATTGCTAGTGAGTATTGTAGTTGCTAGTATGAGTATTCAAGTTAAAAATTCAGATTCCATTGATCCATTTTTTACATTAGTCGCTAAAGGTTCCACACCTACTCAGATGGATATATTGTTTATGCTTAAACAACAGCTTGCGCACATTGGCATTAATTTAGCTGTTATTTATAGGGTTTATCCATTTGTAATTCCAGAAGCAACGTTGATACATGATTATGATTTAGCTATTATAGAGTTTAATAATGAGACAAATATCAGATATCATAACTTATTAGGAACTGATCCCTATTTCACAGATTTGTATTCAGAAAATGGTTCAATTGTAACTTTAGGCTACAAAAGCAGCTATGATTGGGATGAAGAACTTGGGATTGGAAGAAATGAATGGTACATTCAAAATGGAAAGCAAATGATTTCAAATAACTCCCTAAATCAAAAAGAATTCTGTTGGGAATGGCAGTATTACTTGATGGCTGAGATTTTACCATGCTTACCATTATTTGCTCATAAGAATGATAATTCTTCTTTACAATTACTAGTATTTAATCTCCGAGAAGAAAGACCTATACTTGGTAATCGTGATCCTTGTCCTGGTTATCCTACAAAATCGATTGGTTTAACAGTTAAAAAAGCAATTTCCTATGCCATTAATCGAGAGGAAATAAAAAGAGTTGCTTTAGGGGATGACTATGAAATTATTCACCATCCAATTAATC
>JAGMDP010000144.1 GCA_023128635.1 Candidatus Heimdallarchaeota archaeon
ATATCATGTTGAAAATTACAGCGACCATCTTTTTTGGAATACAAATCAAAAACGTATATTTTCTTATATCCTTTGGGATTTTTGGTTGGATGATATTGTAATGCTTGAATATAATATCGATGATCTCCGATTCTTGGAGGATTTGAAACAGAATAACCTGGAACAATTATGAGCGTTCTTTTTGTAAGATCTTTCGTCTTATATTTTCTGAATGTATAGTAATTAGTGTCTTCACTTTGGTTACTTAGATGAAGAGTATTTAATGTTAGGTTTTGACAGAATATGTTCTGAGTGTCAAGGAAGTATTTTTCACATTTCATTTCTTTTACCAAAGAACCCTTTGGTTTCATCCTCAACATGTTTACTTTAAAAACTGCTAAATAATTGTTCTTAGAAAATCCCTTCTACTTAATTAGAGTAATATCATTTTTCTTCAAAATGCCTCGAAAAGCTTTTTTCGTTGGAATTTTCTTTAATTCATAGGTATTCTGGTATTCGGATTTAATTATATGATCCAGAATTTTCATTACTTTTTCTCTCTTCTTTTTTTCCAAATTTCTTGGCATATAGGAATAGACAATTTTTTCCTTTTCGCTTATTAGAAAAGTTATTTCATTGCCAAATTGGACAGATTCTTCCTCGAATTCAACGGTAATACCATCATTCACTCTAAATAATCTAGTTTTTGGCTTTAGTTTTAGATTTGATAACAAATCATGGTAGATATATTGAATGGTATTATTCTGTAATTGTTCTTCCTTTGCTAGATAAATCTCTTGGTAGACATTTAGTAGAGATTCAATCATTGAATAAACATTAGCTATATATCGAATCATATCTTTTTTAAAAATTAAAAATAAACCACAAAATTGTCCTTTTTCAAGAACAATAGGATCTTTGCTAGATTGATTTTCCACATAGAAAACATAAATCAAAGCTCGGAATTGTGTATTGTAAGGTACAGGGATAGGTCCAAATAAACCTCTATTACGATCTTCTCCTAAACCTATTGCAGTTATGCCATGAATTGCTGTAGAGATTGCTTCACGTTCTGATAAAGAACTAATGTTTAAGCGAAGAATTGGTCCTAATTCTTCATTTATTGCAAAGAGCATACCATCGAAAATCATGTTTTCCTCGCTTTGTTCTATTGTCACTGGTCAACACTCCAGGGATACTCCCTTATAAATTGGAGAACTCTTAATCCTACTTTAAACTTTTGTTCAAAAATTTTTCCACAACTAATAAATCATTCGGAACTGTAGTTTCGTTTTCTGTAAAAAAGTTAATAGTTAAAGTAGTTGTAAGAAAGGTATACATTCAGAGGATAACCTATAATGCCAGCTAATAAAACAGGAAACGATGAAACTATCTCAGAAGAACCCACTACACGTCTAGCACATCATTTTAGGAATTTCAATCAAAAGATTGCTGATGGATTAAATAAACGAATTAGACAAGAAAATTGGTCTGAAATTGGTTTAGATATTTCTATTATTGTTTTATTAATCGCCATGGCTTTATTCATTAGAATTTTATTATCATATGAATTCCGAGATACTTGGGGTTACGGATCTGGTTTAAACGTTTGGAATTATGGTTTACCGTTTGGAATAAACAACATTGATTTCAGAGGGTTTGCAGATTTTGGGTTTTATTATCATTCATGGATTACAGCTTGGTATACTGATAATTGGTATCCATATCGTTGGATAGAACCAACTAATGTTTTAGATTACTATTCATATCCGCCAGTTTTTCTCTATTTTCTTGTTCTAACATGGAGACCTGGCATGAGCAATTTATGGATGGCTTTTCCCATGATTCTCACTGATGCAGCGTGTGCAGGTGTAGTTTATCTAATACTCAAAAACATCATAAAAAGCAAACATAAACGTGGCATTGCTATTTTTGGCGGATTGCTCATGGCATTAGCACCAATAAATATCATTTATGATGGAGTGTATTGGCTAAATCCTGGTCCGGTAACATTTCTGACGATCATCGCTTTTTACTTTGCTATCAAGAAGAAATGGTGGCAAGCATTTTTCTGGCTAGCAATTGCTACAATGACGAAACAGAATGCCTTATTCTTTTCCTATCCATTGTTCATGGTAATGCTTGGTGAGAAGGTTCGAAATAAATCTGTAAGGGAAGCGCTAGTTGAAAGTATAATGAATGCAGTTTTGTTTGTTGGAGTTGTTCTCTTATTATCTGTTCCTTGGTTATTCATTTCTCCCTATCAATATGGAAGACACATGCTGTTCCCTGGAAGACCAATAGAATTAAGATTCGAACCAGTTACTCCAGCTTCAAACGATTGTGTCTCCTTCGCAAAATCACTGGAGCAGTTAGGGTTAGGCGGTCCTTTGTTAGTTCTGGCATCGTTTGGTAATTACTCAATGCTTTGGATGATCCTCAGTGCTAGTATTATTGCAGTTTTCATGTTTTGGAGATCATATAATTCTAAACTTGATGGTATTGAATTCTTCGAGTGGATTGCCGCTTATACGATTTTCACTCACATTTTCATGCCTCGAGGTGTTTACAAATTCTATACTGCATATTACGTTCCAATGATTTTGATTGCAATACTCGGTGCAATAACACATTTCACATCAGATAAGAAGTACTTGCCTATTGGCATGCTAACTGTTGGAGTGATGTTTTTCGGATTTAATATTTGGTTATTAATTATGTCTAGATGGACAGTCCCATTATATCTCTTTATGGTAGCAATTACAATTGGTTTTATTGGAATGATTCGCTCATTTGTAAGAGACCAAGCGAATAAAAAATCATCGCAGATGAAAGTACAACGGTTTTTCGAAGGTAAAATTGGTACGTAAAGAAAAAAGGGAAAGCTCGAAATGCAAAATTAATTTTGTAGGGGAAATTCCAGTGAAGGATCAGGAGAATGATGAGGAAATCTTTTTGCTTGCAGTCTATGGTACACTAAAAGAGAATTTTCCAAATTATTTTTACTACCTAAATCCTAGGAAACCTATTTTTCGAGGATTAGTTCAACTTCCTTATCAGATGTATTCTGATGGTGGTTTCCCTCTTCTCTTTCCATCTGAGAAAGTGAATAAAATTCATATCGAAATTTTTGAGGTACCACAAAAAACAGTAGAAAAAATTGACAAACTTGAAGGAGTTCCAGAATTTTATTGCCGAGAGACAATCTTTATTGAAGAATTAGATTATGAAGTATTTCTTTATGTAGTTGTAAATAGAGAACCTTTTGGGGAATTAATAGAAAGTGGTCTTTTTAAGTAAGTTAATACCCATATTCTCTCAAAATCAATGAGCTATTTTCGCCCATTCTAAAAGTGCTTGAATACTATTTTTCTTTTCAAATTCCAAGAATTTCTGGAATCCGAGACCATATATATCATCTCTTGAAAGTATTAATTCTGCCTGACCATGATAACCGTATTTTTGTAGTATCTTATAAGAAACCCATTCACAAAAGCCTTCACAAATATGAAGTGGTTGTGTTTTAATTCTAACATTCTCGGATAACCATGCATGGGCTATTTCGTGACAAATCGTTCCTAACGCTAATTGTATTGGTAAATGCGATTGTATATAGATATTCATTTTGTCTTCCTTTCTTTGGAATAATCCAAGATTCTTACCAGCAGCTATGTCTACTCCTGCTTCTTTTATTCGCTTGTTTAGGAGATTTCTTGAAATTAGTCTGTAGTTAATACTATGTTTAATTTTCAATCCAAAACTTGTTAATCCTTCATTAGCGGTATTAATCAGATCATTTAGTTGTTCTTCTGTGGTTATGGCGCTTCTTTGGCATTCAAAACAGATTTTCCTTCCATCTGAAATGTCTACATATTGTATTCCTAATGGACGTCCACATGAATCACAATGTGGAGCTAAATGCTCACAGTGTTCGCAAAATATTCCTTCCTTAGTTTTGTAGGAATAATATCGACCTACAATTGGTAAGCCACAAGCAGAACAACGTTTAGCTTTTTCTTGACATATATAACACAATTTCTTATCATGTACAGTAAACAAGAATTGACTAGGAATGCCACACATGTTACAGCGTTCATAAATTTTATAGCAATAATCACAAACGAAATCCTTGTCAAAAATCCAATATGTGCCAATTATTGGATTGCTGCAAACATGGCAGCGAGTTGCGTGTGTTAAACAGAATCTGCAGAGAACATTTCCTCGAATTTTTGTATACCTTACTACAGGTTTACCACATCGATCACATTTTACATATTTCTGCATACAGTCATCGCATGAAATTGATTTATCAGTAAATCTTGTATAACTACCAATGATGGCTTTCTCACAAATATCACACTTTGGTGCTCTTTTATGACAAATGGAGCAAAAACCGTCTATTGAGCTATCCTCACCACCAATGACAGGTTTTTTGCAGCTAATACATTTCGGGAGATAATGAAAACATTCATTGCAAAAAATCGAACCGTCTGAGAAATGAATATACTTTCCTTTGATGATTTCTCTACATGCATCGCATTTGACTTTTATAACACCCACAGAAACCATCTATATCTACACCTCACTAACAATTCATTTCATAATGGCTAATTATTGTATGATAACTTTGTCATTCAAGCGAAAAAGACTTTCTATATGAGCAAGAAAAAGAAGAGTATTATGAGAAATTCAAGATTTTCTCCTGAGCTGAATAAGGTCTTTTACAAATTTATTTATCAGAACACATTCCGATTTGAATTTTTCAGGAATTTCCAAATCCCTTTTCACCATATATGGACCCATAATATATTTCGGAATGCTCGAAGAACCCAGAAATAAAACTAACGCAGCACCGAGAAGTATAACCCACTTATACCAATCATCTATCAAAAGAACAGCTGCGATAGCACTTGCTAAGACAATAAGAGCAACAATAACAGCAATAGTAATTAAAAATCCAATTGCTCTTTTTCTATTGCGTCTTATTTTTAGGAAAGCTTCTCTTGCTCCTGATTCATACCAAAATGGATCAATTTTAGGCACCGCTAAAGAAACCGCAGCTATATGAGTATCTACATGCTTGAAAGCATCACCAAGTACTTTTCCTGGTTCATCTTTAGGCCAACCTTTTCGACCTATAATGATTGATAATTCAGTAACAATTGTATCAATATTCTCTTTAGTACCTGTACTTAACTTTGTTTTCTTTCTGGATCTCTTTGATGGCATAAAACTCATCCTTTCTTTAGGGGCTTCGAGATATTCGATAGAAAATTATCACAAGTGCACCAATTATACAAACTAATGCTCCGACATTTCCTGCAAGACACGCAAGGATAATGATAATTACAGCATAAAGATAGAGATTTAATCCATAATATGCTCGTTTATCAATAGCAAGCCAGAGAATCGCCACTGCAGCTACTATTGCTATAACTAATCCCACAATAGGATGTAATTGACCAAAAGTATATGATTCCCAATACTCAGGTGAACCAATTCCGGAAATCATTGCTATTATTGCTGCTGCAATAATTAAAGCTGCACCAACAATTATGAGAATTTGCCCAACTAAAAACCAAGTGCCATATCTTCTTCTGCGAGTTTGAGAGCTCTTTTTCTTCTTTGGAGTCATTCTTTCACTTCCAAATTATAAACTAAGAAATTAATAATTCTAAAATCAAATAATAAACATAATACTTAATTTTATCGCTCATATTCGAGGAAAGGCGGAATGCTGAAATGTCTCAACTTTTGCTATCTCTAACGCCTTTAATAAACGTTCCAATCATAGCTCCACTGGCAAATGTAACACAAATGAAGAACACAGCAATAACTGCTGAGGCAATTGCTAATTGACCTATACTACTAATCATTCCCAAAGCACTAGTTGGAGATGCAAGTATTA
>JAGMDP010000145.1 GCA_023128635.1 Candidatus Heimdallarchaeota archaeon
AAGTTGAAAGAATAAGGATTTCCATGTAATGCAGTACCAAGCCAATTTGTTAGAATCATTGCCACTGCAACAAGAATACCGGATATAATTATTGTGACCCAAGGATATTTGATCTTGATTCGTTCACCTGTTGAATACTCTCTAAAAGCCATACTATTACGAAGACTGTTTTCCTCTTCCAATTTTGACTACCTTTGAATTTCTTTAATGATTTGCCATTTACTGTTCTTATAATATATCAGATTCGCTTTAAATATCCTAACATTTCTCTTATTTTTTCCTTCTCCGAATAAATACCATTCTACATATTATTGGCATTTAAATACAAAACACTCCAACAATAAAACAAGAGCGAATTATTATTCGATAAAATAGCTATTATTTAATCGAAAATAAAAAGCCATAGAAACGATTTTGGCTGTTTTACAGAAGAAATCGTGGAAAAATGAGAAAGAGTTATGAAATTCCTTGAAAAAACGGAATAGAGGCAAAGATTCGACGAAAAATATGCGGATAGATTTGCTAGAACACGGAAGAACTTTACTAGATGCAAGGTATGAATTCTTCAGAGTTCTTTTATATTAAGTTAAATGCTCTTTCTTCATCGGAGATGACTATTAAAAATGCTGACTGTCGCAGAACAATTACCCCCATCAGCAAGAGCGATTTACACACTCTTATCTGAGCAAGGACCTTTAACATCAAAGGATTTAATTCAAAAGTGCGATCTCGCACCTAGAACTGTTAGATATGCCTTAAAACGTTTAACGAAAGAGGGCCTAGTCAAAAAGGCACCTTACCTACTTGATATGCGTTCATCCAAATATTTCGTTGAAACAGGTTAAGATTTCGATCAACTTTATCAACTTTGTTCACTATTCAAGATGGTTGAAAATGCCTCGCATGAAAATGCGAGGATAACCCTTCTTTTTTTGTTTTCTTTTCTTCAAAATGTTATTTCTAAAGATAAATTTTTGAATTGCCTGTTTATTTTGATTTCTACAATAGAATTATTAACGCTAAATTAATGGATTGAATTTAAATGAAGCTATTCAGCACATCAGGTATTCGTCGCAAAGTCTCTGAACTTCCACCAAATTTCGTGGTTAAAGTAGGATTAGCAATAAGTAAAGCTATTTGTCAGAATGCAGGATCCAATGTTATTGTTGCTCGAGATCCTCGATCAAGCGGACCAATGTTAGAACATGCTATTTGTTCCGGTCTTATTTCTGGTGGCAGCAGCATTGAACGAAAGGGAATTATGCCAACTCCGGCACTAGCTTATCATACACATAAAACAAATGCATGTGCGGGAGTCATGTTGACAGCTTCTCATAATCCCGCAGAATATAATGGAATAAAAGTCTTTGATAAAACAAGCATGGGATTATCACCTAATGATGAAGCAAAAATAGAGGAAGCAATTGCTAAGAGTGATTTACCAATCCAACCTTGGGAGAAATTTGGCACAGATGTTGAAATTTTAGGTTCAGAACTATACAATAAAATGTTATTAGATGCAGTAACAGATATTGATTTTAGTATTTTCAAATCAGTTATAGCTGATCCTGGTGGAGGAGCTGCTTGTGAAACCATTTACAATACCTATCAAGAACTAGGGATTAATTTGATTTCAATAAATGGAATGTTTGATCCCACATTCTCAGCAAGACCTTCAGAACCTGAAGCAAAAAACCTTACACAACTCATTGATACAGTGAAAAAACAAGCAGAGAAAAGTGAAAATAAAACAATAGGTTTAGCATATGATGGAGATGCAGATAGATGCGTTGCTGTGGATGAAAAAGGTAGATATGTGCCACAAGATGTATTAATTGCACTTTATGCCAAGTATGTTGTTGAGCAAAATTCAGGTAAAGGACTTGTAATAACTCATGTTGATGCATCTATGTTAATAGACAAATTAGTTGTAGAAGCAGGTGGGAAAGTAAAACGTACTAAAGTAGGGGACGTTGCAATAGGAAATATGGTTGCTGAAGAAAGAGCAATCTTTGGCGGGGAACCTTGTGGTGCATGGATACATCCTAAATATCATTTATGTCCTGATGGACCCCTCACTGGCTTGAAAATTCTTGAATGGGTAGTGGAAAGAGGACCACTTTACAAGCTGGTAGATTCAGTGGAGGATTTTCCAGTTAATAGAGTAAAAGTAAGTTGTGAAAATGAACTGAAACAAGTGGTTCTAAAAGCATTAGATAAGAAATTAACTGCAAAAGATGATTTTAAGGACATACTTAAAATGGATGGATTACGACTTAATTTTGAGGATGATAGCTGGGTACTAATTCGTCCAAGCGGTACAGAACCCTACTTCCGAGTAACTTCACAAGCGATGACTAAGAAAGAATCAGAAGAAAGATTAGAAAATTATTCCAAGCTTGTAGAACAAGAGATTAAAAAAGCTCAGAAATGAAGGTTGGCTTGATTATATTGGCTAAAACTAAAAATAAACATTCAATGATAGTTTTCATTTCGCAAAAAAAGAATAAGAAATTACTCCCTTTGATTGAGAATCGACCTGCAACACTGTTTCAAGTAGCAGGTAAAACCATAACTGAATGGTTCTATGAAATTGGTAAAAACCATGGGGTTGAAAAGGTAATATTACTAGCTGATAAAGATGATCGAAAATTATTGTATGATGCCCTTGGAGATTATCAAGAGGTTAGTGCTCCTATTAATGAGATAGGTCCATTCACAATCATCGATTTTGATCCTGTTATAGGCATAACTAAAGAAATACAGGACACTTTACAAGAGGAATTACTAACAAAGAATTCTATCTGGTTAGATGGAAACGTTATTTTTAGTTCAGCATTCTTGGATGAGTTTATGGGAAAAGCTAAGGGAACAGGAAAAATAGCTTTAGTAGATAATGATGATGAAAAGAAAGAATGTCTTGGAATAGGTTATTTTGATAGGAAGTTCTTGGATTCAAGTACTCTAAAAGCGAAATGTGTAAATGATATCTACAACGAAGTAAGTAGTCAAACCAGAAGTTTAACACATACTTTGGTTTTTGATAAGGAAAAAATGGAGTTTTGGCAAATAAACTATTTGTGGAATCTTTTGGATGCCAATCAAGTTCTAATTAACTATATTGAAGAGAGAAAAAAGGGAAACATAGAGGAAGGAGCTACAATCATTGGGACAGTTTCCATTGGCGAAGGAACAAGAATTCGTGCTGGAAGCTATTTAGAAGGACCATTAGTAATAGGAAAAGATTGTGACATTGGTCCTAATTGCTACCTAAGAAAAGGAGTATCCTTGGGTAATAAAGTAAGAATCGGAAATGGTTGTGAGTTAAAAAATACCATTGTTTTTGATGGAACACATATTGCCCATCTTTCATATGTCGGGGATTCCATCATAGGCATAAACTGTAATTTTGGAGCAGGTACAATAACTGGTAATCTAAGATTAGATGACAAAACAGTCAAAACCGTAGTAGCTGGGAGAGTGACTTCAACTGGGAGAAGAAAAATGGGAGTCATTATGGGTGATAATGTAAAAACTGCTATTGATGTCTATTTCATGCCTGGAGCAA
>JAGMDP010000146.1 GCA_023128635.1 Candidatus Heimdallarchaeota archaeon
CCAAGAAACAAGCTCACAAAAATGGATTGTTGAACCTAAAAAGAAAAAGAAAGGTTAGGGAAAACTGTGAGTAAACTTGTTGAAGCTCATATAGAGGAAATCAATGCTGTTAAAAAAGACCTTTCACAAATGAATTTAAAAATTGCTTTTTGTTATCCCAATAATTATCGAGCAGGTATGGCTTCACTTGGTTTGCAGTTAATTTATCGTCTTTGGAATTCATATGAGGGAGTAGCATGTGAGCGAACATTTCTTCCACTCAAAAAAACAGTGGAACCATATACACTTGAGTCTGATCGACCTCTAAGAGAAATGGATGTTATTGCTTTTACTTTACAATACGAAGATGATTATACGAATGTACTTGAAATTTTAGAGAGATCAAATATTCCACTTGAATCCAGTGAGAGAAATGATAACCATCCCCTTGTTATTGCTGGTGGACCGTGTGTACAATCGAATCCTGTTCCAATGTCACCCTTTATTGATGCATTCATGATTGGTGATTTAGAACCTGTAAATGAAGAATTCATGTCAGAAGGATTGCTTGGGAATAATAACCGAAAGAATCGTATGGAAGTTTTGAATGAATTTGAATGGATGTGGGTGCCGATAATAGAAGAGGATAAAACGGTAGTATATGCACCAAAAGGGAATATTGACGATTACTTCTATCCAATAAAACAAATTATACAACAAGTTGAGGAAGAGGATCCTTGGTACGGTGTATTTGGAAAATCCTTTATGCTAGAAGTTGTGAGAGGATGCAATCGTGGGTGCTCATTCTGCCTTACTGGTAGAATTAATCGACCGAAGAGGGATCGTTCATTAGAGAAGCTTACAGAATTATATCGTGCGGGAACTAGAGAGTGTAATGTTAATAAAATTACACCCATCGGCTCAGGAATTTCAGATTACAAAGATTTAGAAAACCTATGTGAAAATATCTTGAACGATAATCTTACTTTTTCTCTTCCATCTATTAGAGCAGACAAAATAACAGAAAAGCTAGTCAAATTATTAGTACAAGCTAGGCAAAGAACAATTACAACTGCACCAGAAGCCGGAACAGAAAAACTCAGAAAACAAATATGCAAAGGAGTAAATGATGATGAGATTATCCAAGCGGTTAATACAGCTTCTGAAGGTGGACTCTCTCGAGTTAAGGCATACTTCATACTTGGATTACCGGATGAAACTGCAGATGATGTAGAAGCGATAGCCACATTAGCAGAACAAATGTCCAAAGCAGGAAAAGAAATAAGAAAATTAAGAATCTCATGTGGATTTTTTGTTCCAAAACCTTGGACAGTATATCAAGGGAAATCACTATTTTCTTTGAAAGAATTGCAAGCGAAGAGTAAGCTATTGAAAAGCAAAATAAAAAATGTAGCAAAAGTAGATTGTGAAATTACAAATCCGAAGATGTCAAGAATTCAAACAATTCTATCAATCAGTGGCAAGGAAATATCTGAACCTTTGAAATTAGCTGCGAAATTGGGGGGAGGATTAGGAGATTGGAGGAGAGCACTCAAAGAACATGATATGAGTATCGAAGGAATTGTTGAAAAACGAGTTGTTGATGAGAATTATCCGTGGGAATTCATTAAATTAAAATGAATAATTGTTTTAGAAATCTCATTCATCTCGAGTAAAGTAGAATCCTTTCTTTTTTTTGGGACCAAAGCTCCTTAGACCTTCAGTCTTCAATCGCTTTCTTAGTTTATCTCCTTCACTAGTACTTATATCGCCAATATTTTCAAGATAATCGAGGATTTCCATTGCTTGGTCTAATGTGTCACAGCGTCTAATAAAATCTATAACGTTAGGATCGTAACCAGCGAATCTGAATGGGTCAGACGTTGAGATAATTTTCTCTGAGAATTCTGCGTCTTTTTCTATATCCTCTTCAATTTGCTTTGCTAACACTTCATCAACATATTTTAGATGAACCACCTTATCCTTTTTCTCAACTTCTTTCTTTAGAATAGGATATTCATCGATTTTTTTGCTCATGGCGTCTTCCTCACTCGGTTACTTTATAACCCTTCAGCTGCGTTTATTTTAATAATATCTCCATCTTCAAGTTCGTAATTATCACCGATTCTTCTCTGTGTTTTCACAAGTATTGCATTAATGAAAGATTTAGCTAAATCTTGATGAATCAATCCAGCAAATTCTCTTGCAGTTGTTCCTCTAGGAACTAAATAAACATCAGGTAAAACATTACCACTATGATCAGTGTATTTTTGTTGGTCTTCAACGGGATAAATAGCAATAACATCCATTATTTCAAAAACAGCACGATTAATGAGTGCTTGAACTCCTGTTGAACCATGTTTCTGAAGAATATCAATACGCAATTTTTCAAGCGTTGCGCTATCCTTCTCTGTCAACTTGTCGGGTTTTGTAATTGTAAAGTCGGGATCTCCAGGAGTATAAGAGATAATTTCTTTTTCTGCAAATTTCCTCAAAAAGTATTCAGCTAATGCTGAACAAGGGATTAAATCCTTTTCATATTGATCTTTTAGACGATTGAAATTGTCCTCTGAGCCTTCAATATCAATCTTATTTGCTGCAAAAATCATTGGTTTTGCAATTGATCGAAGTAAAGTTAAAAATCGGAGGATTTCCTCTTTGGACCATTTAGATGGAATTCCAATATTTAAACCAGATTTTGTTAGAGCTTTCTTTATGTGTGATTGTTTGATTTGTAATCCTGCAAGCTTTTCTGCAAGTAATTTATCAATGGGAATTTTCTCTGTTTCAGAAGTTCGACTAATGCGAGTCCAATCTTTATGTAGTAATTGTTCTAACCACTTCACTACTTCTCGTTCTAAAAATACAATGTCTTTCTCTGGATCATAGGATCCTCGTTCAATATTATTTCCATCAGCATCTAATGAACCAGAAAAATCTACTACATGTATTAACACGTCTGCACGTCTCAAATCATCTAAGAGCTTATTGCCAAGACCACGACCTTCCCATGCATCTGGTACAAGACCCGCTACATCGAGCAATTGAATTGGTACTAATCTAGTTCCATCGATACATATTGAATTTTGAGGATTATCTTTTACACCTAATTCTTTACAAGCACAAGGAATTCTCACATAGCCTGTACCCGGCACAGGTTCAATTGTGGTGAAGGGATAATCTCCTACTTTCGAAGAAGTCAAACATGCAGCATTCAAAAAAGTACTTTTTCCACTCGATGGTTTACCAACAATTCCTATTAACAAATTTAGCAAACTCCTTTAATTTTGAGATTTTTTTTTCCTTTTTAGATACTCAATTTACTACACTATTTAATTTAATACTGTTTAATCTTTTTTGTATATTGTATCTAAATAATCATTTTGTATTTGAACTACCTCAAGACTACTCTTTGCATCAGCATAAGCTTCGAGTAACTCGAAATTCAGAGCAAAAAAGTTTTCACCCCACTTAAAACCATCCATTAAATACCTAGCATCTTTTTTGTAACCAACAATATAGAGTCCCGCAGCTAATGCTTCAGCAGTACTCAGTTTGCAGGGTTTTCCGTAGTTAATGGGATTTGCTGCGAGTAAATAAGGGAGAATCCTATCAACAAATCGCCAACCTCCTTTGCTCTTTAATTGTACCTCATTACCCTCTTCTATTCCAAAAACTTTTTTCGCAGAAACCCATGAGCAATCAAGACCAATTAGTCCTTTAGTTTGTATCGCCGGGAGATCCTCAATCGATAAAGCTTTTGTTGAAAAAGGATTCAATAAAACAGCATTTCGTGGGAGATTTCCTGCTTTGTGAACCAGATCTATTTTACCCATTTTGTGTAAATGTACAGCTGTATTTTTCTTAGGATCATCTTGCCGAATATAATAGACTAGTAATTTTATACCACTTTCTGTTTTGTAGGGTCTACGAGTATCTGAATGCATTCTATCAACGCCAAAGATGGTTTTAAGAGCAAAACACAATAGTCTTCATATAAAAATTTATTATCTGGATTAAACTATTTTTATAAGGAATTAAATAATTACACCAAAGCTTTGGTAAATTATGTTAAAAAAACTGTAAACCGGTTGGTGAAGTAATGGTTAGAGCCTATGTATTAATCAATGTAAAGGGCGGAACAGAATTCGATTTATTTGAAGAGCTAACTAAGTTACCTGGCTTAGAAGAAATCTCTTTAGTCTGGGGTTTGTTTGATATTATCCTCAAGATAGAATCTGACAATGAAGGTTCCCTGAATAAACTGGTTACAGATAATATAAGATCATACGCTAATATCTCAAGTACAATGACAATGCATATTAGAGAAGATTGAAAGCAAGCATCAGTTTATTTTTTTTTTTGATTAGCCATTGTGGACTCGATTACCACAAACACTACAGAATTCTGTATCGTAATCTAAGTATGACCCACAAAACTCACAGGTTGTTTGCTGTGATCTTGTTGTTGGTTGTGCGTGATGTGTTTCTACGTATTGGTCTCTGCTTGGACTCTCAGTTGGCATATAGTAAGGTTCTGGAATGGTTTCCTCTTCTTCAATGACAATTTCTGGAAGTCTAACTCGTCTCTCAGTCATTCCATCTTTTTTGAATGGACTTATCAATCCAGACAGGATTCCAATTAGAATGGTCACACCAATTATTATTAAGAAACCATAAAGCCAGCTATCAAAGGTAGTGAATAATGAAGTACCAATTAATCCTCCATCAAGGATATAGTAAACAACTTCAGCTATTAGGATTAGGATATATATTGTTGCTAAACCACCACGAGCTGCATGCTTCTTTCTAAAGAAAAAGCTAGCAACGAATGCTGCAAC
>JAGMDP010000147.1 GCA_023128635.1 Candidatus Heimdallarchaeota archaeon
GGTCCCACGATTGCTGTTTCACAGACTTCTAACAAGTATCCCCAAGAAGGAGTGTTTATCATTTCCTCAAAGAATTGAGTAACTGTCATGCTATTCAAATAGATATGAATGAATAGAAAACTTGGATAAGTGATACCAAGTGATGTAAAGAATCCTTTCAAGTAACCCATGAGTTAATTCTCCAGAGAGTATAATCTAATAATCAACTACAATGGTAATTCTACAAAATGTATTAAAAACCTTGGTAAATATGCATTATATAGAACAGATGTAGTTTTGGTAGGATTGTATGAATAACAAAATAAGTTTTGCAGAGATACTGAATGCTTCACAAAACGAATTGGACCAGCTTTTAGAAGAAGGGCGATCTTTAAGTTGGAATAATTTTGGTCGAACTCTTAAAGTCTACAATCCAAGTAACAAATTCCCATCAATTAGTGTAACAGGAGCTTCTTGTGCGCTTAATTGCTTACATTGTAATAAATACTATTTGAAAAATATGCATCAAATAAATTCGACAGATGATTTGGTGAATTTTGCAATTAAATTAGAGAAAAATCAAGGTAAAGGGATTCTACTAAGTGGGGGATATAATGAAGAATCTATAGTACCATTGGAGCCTTACCTGGAAGCTATTTCTCGCATTAAATCTGAAACCAATTTGAAAATCAATGTTCATCCAGGTTTAGTAAGTTCTAAACAAGCACAAGAATTAGCAGATGCTGGTGTCGATGCTGTTTCTTTTGATTTGATAACTGATGACGAAGTAATTTCTAAAGTAATAAAAAATGACAAACGAGGAAAAGACTACATTGAATCCTTTAAATCTCTAGTTAATGCAGGTCTGCATGTTGTTCCCCATATTTGTCTTGGACTTTATTTCGGCGAAGAAAAAGGAAATTTAGATGCTTTAGAAGCTGCTCTGAAATATGAAATACCATTAATTGTTTTTTTGGGTTTAATCCCAACTAAAGGAACAATTATGGAAAACTCAAAGATAATCAATGAAGATTTCTTAACTAGAATAATACTTTATACTCGATTAAGAAAACCAGGTCTTGAACAATCGTTAGGTTGTATGAGAGTAAGACAAATTGATTACGAACAAGCAGCAATATTAGCTGGTATAAACAGAATTGCTGTGCCTAAAAAGAAATCATTAGATTTTGCCAAGAATACGCTTGGATTATTAATAGAACAAATCGAAACATGCTGCTCATTATAAACTTTGTACTCCAAAATCTTACTCTAAGCTTTCTATTGTCTTGACAACTTTTCTGAGTTTTTCATCGCGTTCTGCTAGCATGCGTTCTAGAGTTTCGACTTTTGTTTCTAATTGAGTTTTTGAATCAGATGAACTCTCACTTTTTCCCTTTAAGATAATTAATTGTTCTTTCGCCTTATTCAAAATCTCTCGAAGTTTGTCAATTTGCTCTTGTTTCTCATTGAGTTCATTGGTTATATTATTGATCTGTTGCTGGAAGTTTTTACTAATTCCTGTCTGAACATTCATTGATTCAACTTCTTGCTGTCGACACTTATCATTTAATCCATTGATAACAGATTCCAATTCGGTTATTTTACGATCCTTATCACTAAGTTCAGTTTCTATATTGCTTCTTGTTATGGAGGTTTCATCAACAGAATCAACAAGCATTTTCAGGTTTGCAATCTCTTGATCTTTTTGCTCCAAGGTTTTTTGGAAGCTTTCTGCAATTTCTTCTTTAATTCTTTCAATTTCAGCATTTTTTTCTAAAAGTATTCTTTGGTTCTTCTTGTCAAATTCCTCTTGAATTCCAGCAAGGCTCCTTTGCTTTGTTTCCAAATTCGATTGTATCATTCCTGTCTCTGTAAGTAATGATCTCCATTCTGAAGCTGATGAAAGCATATAATCTCGAGCAAGTGGATGTATAAGATGCCAATTCTCTCGTATAATCTGTCCTAGTACTCTGTGTTCATCATTTACTCTAGTCTCATCAAACAAAGGTTTTTCAGCGACATTATTAATAGCAGTATAATCAGGATATTCATTCCACAAAGTTTTGATTTTTTTAGATTGACGACGAGGCACATTCAAAGACTCCAAACTACTCGCATATACATTAATACTATATATGTGTGAAGAACCGTTTAATAAATCTTACAAAAGGGAACAAAAAACAAACAAGTATTAATTAAAAGAATAAAAGGACTAGTTAGATAGATTTTTACATAATACCAAATACTTAATTGCAGTCAATTAAATTCATTTACTAAAATTATTGAATTTAATGTTATAATCTACCAAAAGGAGCCCTGAGAAATGTCAGACATAAAACGCGAATTTGTCTTTAAAGTTGTACTGATGGGTGAAGGATCGGTAGGGAAAACTAGTATACGTTCTAAGTTTATGGGTGTAGGCTTTAAGAGCGAATACATCAAAACAATTGGTGCTGATTTTGCTTCTAAGGCTATAGAACTCGGTGAAAATAAAGTTCACTTCCAAATTTGGGATCTTGCTGGACAAAAAATGTATCGACATGTTAGATCATCTTTTTACAGTGGGTGCAAATGTGGTTTCTTAGTTTTCGATCTCACACAACCAGTTACTTTAGAAAAACTTGAAGAGTGGGCTGAAGAAGCAATTAGCCATTCTGGTGGTTTTCTAAAAATCTTTATTGTTCTAGGAAACAAACACGATTTGAAAGATCAAATAAAGATTAAAGATGAAGATATTGAGAAATTTATTGAAAAACTAAGGAAAAAGAAGAACATAGAAGCAGCTTACTTAGCGACTTCTGCAAAAACAGGAGAAAACATCCCTGAAGCTTTTGAAATGATGGGAAAAATGTTTCTGGAGAAAGAAGGTTTCCCTTTTGAGGGGCAAGGTACAGAAATTGATGATGAAACTTTAGAAAAACATCATCAAGAAATACAGAATTTAATTACTGTGCCCGATGCCCCAGCTCAAGAAGAAGAAACAACTAAAGTTGATAAAATAGACTTGGCAGAATTGGAAAGCGATGAAATTCAATTTGTCATTAAAACGGTAATGGATAAAATCAGTCAATTAACTGAAATTACTATTGCTCTTGAAGAACGATTGTTAAATGTTGAAACAAAAAAAGTTTCAGCTAGCACAACGGCTGCAGATATTACAGAGTTAAAAGAGAAGATAAGTAGCTTGGAAAATCAACTTGAAGTATTCTCTATTGATACTGATAGTCCAATCGATGAAACAGTTTTTGATGATTCTAAGATTTCAGAAATGACAGAGACGATACCTGTCCCTTCAATAAATGAAATAAGTACGAAAACAGAGAAAGAACAAGATATGAGTTTCGTAACTTTAGATAGGACCTCACTTGAATCGATGGAAATTTCAGAAGAGAATAATGATGAGGAAAGAATTGCTGATATTCTAAAAGAAACTGAGAGTGAAGAAATAACAGAGGATATAGATTCAGCAGAATTAAAACCTCCACCAAAGAAAAAGGCGGAAAAGAAACCTAAGAAGGATAAAGAAGGGAAAGCTAAAGCAACAAAAGCGCGGTGCCCAAAATGTGGAAGCAAACTATCTTATATCAAACAATATGATCGATGGTATTGTTATCGCTGTAAGGTATACGTATAATTTAGCTTCTAGATGTATGATTTTTATTAAGCACAAAGAATATATTTTTTCTTTCCAATAATGATAGGGAATAGCCAATGAGTAAAGTAGCGATTGTTTATGTAGAAAAATCTGATGTAGAAACAGCTGTTCGAAAAGCTATAAATCTTCTAGGTGGTTTAGAACAATTCGTTTCTAATGAAGATGTGATATTGCTTAAACCTAATTTATTAATTGCCCCTGAAAAAAAAGAAGTCCGGGATAAAATTAGAACAGATCCCAGAGTTCTAGAAGCTTTAAGCAAGATGCTTCTTGAACTTCAGAAAAAAGTTATCATTGGTGATTGTAGTGCTGCCGGTCATGATGGTGGTACGCGAGAAGCTATATTACAAAGCGAGTATCTCAAGATAAGTGACAAGTTTGAGGATGTTGAAATTCGAAGTTTAGAGAAAAATGGGCCAATAAATGTTGATGTTATGGGAAAGAAACTTAGAAAAGTAAACATTGCAAAAGACATTATGGATGCTAAAACGATTATCAATGTACCTAAAATGAAAACTCATTCAATGACACTTTATACAGGGGCAATTAAAAACCTCTTTGGTACTATAACTGGAGCAGATAAGACAAGAATTCATTCTTTAGGAGCGAGTATCCATGGATTTTCACAATGTTTGGTTGATTTATTTGCTTTTGAAAAACACAAAATAAAACTTAATGTTATGGACGCCATTATCGCTCTAGAAGGCATGGGACCGGGTGCCAGTGGTCAAGCAGTTGAAATGAATCTTGTTTTAGCAAGTGAAGATGCCGTTGCATTGGATGCTGTAGCCTTCAAATTAATGGGACATGATCCTAAGAAAGTTCCTGCAACAAGATATGCTGCGGAACAAGGATTAGGTGAAATTGATTTAACCAAGATTAAAATTCTTGGAGAAAAAATAGAAGATCACCAAAAGAAATTCAAATTACCAGTAACAGCAAAAATTGCGGTCATACCATTCCAAAGATTCTCGAACATTTCAATCAGGCATCCTAAATATACTTCTGGTTGTACGGGATGTCAAGATTGTGAACGAGCTTGCCCAGAAGAAGTAATTAAGATTGTTAAAGATAAGAAGGGAGAGAATAAACCGACGATTGATTTCAAAGGCTGCATTTCATGCTTTACATGTATAGAAATTTGTCCGGAAGCGTGTTACACACATCAATTTAGAAATGTGAAAAAAGCACTTGCAATAGGAATTCCAATTATTCTAACTATTATAGGATTAATTATTGCACTAGTCCTATTATTGTAGCGAATTTAATCGCTTTCTGGTTTTTGGGCGAAGAGAATATAATGCCCATATCCTTTCTTGTCATTAATGCTCTCAATTGAATATGGAGCACGATACCACTCTTTATAGTAAAGATCTTTTATTTCAAAATTTTTGAAGAACTCTAATACGTCTTCAGTATAAGAGAAGAAATGGGGAATGCCTTTTTCGGGTTCCTCTTGTTTGATAAGTGTTTGTTCATCAATGACACCTGTTTTATCATAGAATGGTTGATTTGGATCTTTTGTTAAGATAGTCCCAAAGAAGAAACCTCCAGGTTTAATAATACGGTAAATTTCATTGATCACACTAATCATATCATCTTTGAAAGCATGATAAATCACATTAAAAGCAAGAACCAAATCATAGTGATTATCTGGTTGAGTGAGATCGGTCATTTTTCCATGGTAAACATTTGCCTTGAGTCCATCCTTTTTGAGCCATTCTTGTGTGCTTTTAACGGCTTCATTTGAGAGGTCCAATGCATCTACTTCATATCCTAGTGAGGCGAAATAAATTGTATGACGCCCTACTCCACAACCCAAATCAAAGATTTTTGCAGGTGGTTTCCCTATATAATATAGTAAACTCATAACATAACCATCTGGAATTTTCCAATAAGTGAAGTCTTCTACTTTTGACCAATCCCAACTAACCTGAAGTGATTTCTCTTTCATAGTACCATCTCTTGTGTGTTTTCAAGAGATATGGAATAGAAAAATGTTTCTTAAAATTAAAAAAAATTATCTTTTCCTTTCTTTCCTTGAATGTCCCAAATTTAAATAATCCACAACGGGACCTGTACGAGTTCGAGTAACTCCAACATCTCCAGGATAAATATCTCG
>JAGMDP010000148.1 GCA_023128635.1 Candidatus Heimdallarchaeota archaeon
TCAGTTTCTTTTTCTTCATTGAGTGAATTATTTTTCTCCTCTTCCATTAATGAACCACCTAATCATTTGAAATTAAATTCACTAATCTATAGTGTTATTATTATAGTTCGTATTTTAAACAATTGCATTCTTTTTTTATTGGATTTTTAGTTTAGAGGTTTTTAAAGAAATTTTCTGTAAGAATAATTAGTAGATAGGTAAAAGCAATAACACAAATATGAGAAATAAGAAGGTTGTAATGATCTAATGAGTAAGATTTCCGGTATATTACTTGATTTTGATGGTGTTTTATCCTCTATTGTCGTAAGATTGGGGTGGCCGTTCTATCATGCATTAAAGAAAGTAAAACCTAATGCAAGAAAAATGGAAATCCTGTACTCCCTTAATGAAATAATGAATATGTACTTGCAGGAAGAAAATCGCAATCTATTTTATGTTCCAAAAATGGTTATAAAAATAAGTCGAAATCTTCAATTAAATTATTTTCAAATGTTTAGATTCGTAGTCTATCTTCTTGTTTTAATAAGGAAAAATAACAACAATATTGCTCCTGAGGATCAAGCAGATGATGTTTTGAAATTTGTTACAAAAAATTACAAAACAGCTATTGTAACTCATGCTGAAAGAGAAGTTATTCATTCTGCTTTTAAGAAATTCAAGTATCTGAAGGACATCGATATAATAATCACACAACAAGATATGAGATACACAAAACCACATCCTGAAGGATTAAATAAAGCAATGAAGTTTTTGGGATTAAAACCAGATGAGACTATTTTTGTTGGAGATTTGCCACATGATATACAAGCAGGAAAAAGAGCAGGAACTATGACTTGTGCAGTTGTTAATTTCGAAGGAGCTGAGCAAGGCAAAAGAGATGTTCTGAGACGTTTTAAACCAGATTTCATAATAAATCATGTAAGAGATTTACCAAAGCTTCTTAGAAAATTGGAAAAGAAATCTCTGTTAGGTTATTAGCTAGAATCATCTGATATGAGTTTAGGAATATCAATAATTATAATCGATCCTTTCTTTTGATCTTTTTCATCTCGATCTTTAACTGAGATATAACCATTGAAACTCTCAATAATAGCTTTAACAAGAGTGAGTCCAAATCCAGAACCATGGATGGTACCTTTGCTTCTCGCGTATCTATCGAAAAGGAATTTCTTCATTTCCTCTCCAATTCCTGGACCTTGATCCATGAATTCAATTCGCCAATAGCCATCAAAATCTTCAGAAGTAGATATATTGATATCAATTATGATTTCATCACTTCGATCATACATAACAGCATTATCTAAAATATTGAAAAATGCATCTTTTAATAATTCATTTCCTAAAGTGAAATATTTCTTTGTTTTTATATTATGATTTATTGTTATCTTTCGCAGATCGAATTTATCCAAAAGTGCCTCTTTTGCTTTCTCTAAAGCAATAATGATATCATACGGTGTGTAATCATATCCTTTCCGTTTGATTTTGAAGAATTTGTCCATATTTGCAATTAGCTCACCAATACGCAAAATTTCAATTCGACTTTTTCTTTGTTTAATAATTGAATCTGTAAGATTTGATTCAACTTTCAGCAATGACAAATCTATTTGGGATAATGCATCTTGACAGAGATTCAAAACGTCATGAAATAATAAATCACTGTAAAATTCTAGTTCACCTTTCTCTTCTCGAAGAGAATTTACTAGTTGTCTCAAATCACTTACAGGATCTAAAACTAAAATGAACCCAGCTTTCTCTTCAAAAGAGATTGGAGAAACTTGTACTCTGAAAGGCAAAGGCATTCGATCTTTTCTTATGCAAGTTATTTCTCCTACAAAATTTTTCCTTGTAATGTAAATCTTATTCATCTCACTAAGAAGTTCTTTAGTTGCATCCTTAGTTTGGAATAATAAGCTAATATCTTCTCCTGTTAATTCTTCAGCAGTATAATGGAGAATTCTTTCAGCAGAATTATTTATCCAATTTATCTTCTGATCAATGACACTTAGTATTAGTGACTCACTGTTATTCATTATTGATTTGAAGAAATCAACAGCATTTACTGACGACGGAGAGGTCTCAATTGTACGCTGCCTGAATAATAAAAGAATACCTTTTGATAAATCATTTCTGTCTAATGCATAACCATGTATTCTTGTTGGGATTTCTGTATTATCTTTTGTTTTTAGGATTCCTTCATAAAATAGCTCGCGTTTACTCTTTAAATCTCTATTACAGGCAAGGAGATATTTAGCATATTCATCTTGATTTTTAAATAAAAATTCTAACGCTTGATTTTTCACTTCGTTGTGTTTATAGCCGAAAAATTTTTGCCAATTCTGTGAAGTCCAAAAAACCTGATTGTTTTTTATGAATAATACTGGCGTTTTGATTACATTTATCATAATTTCAAAATCGCGATCTTCCGAGAAAGCTCTGATAGGCATGAGTTCATCTGTGATATCAAATTCAACTAATAAATAACCAATATGTTTCTGAGATTCTGATTCCATAAACTTTTGAGAAATACCTCGTATCCGTCGCATTTCCCCTGATGGTTTAAAAATACGATATACGATAGGTATGGAATAACCATCTGGTTTAAATTTCGAGAAATTTTCTTTAACCAATTTCCGGTCATCAGGATGTACATATCCGTATGTTGTTAGGAGCTGAAAATCATCAAAAGAATATCCAATAACCTTCTCAGAATTTTGAGTAGTATAAAGTAATTCTTCAGTTAAATCAATAAGAGTAATTCTGATGTTTAATAAATCTTCAAACATACTTGCCCACATAACAACATCATGTTCATCTAGTATGTCTGTATATTTGGTGACCTTTGTTGATTTGGAAGAAATCTTCTCTCCATCTAGTTCTTCTCTATTAATTCGCATCAGAAGTACAAATCCGTAAACTACTTTGTATTTACAATTAATATATTTAATTATAATGACTCACAAAAATCTTGAAATTAGTGTTAAGAAAAGAAAAATCGAAAATTATTAGACTAAACAAACAATGACAGAAAAAAAAATGATTTGAGAATCTGTTTTTAAAATAAATCAAGTATTCAGCTATATTAAAAAAGAAAGACTATGTATAACTATAAAGGTTGTACGGTTATTTTCTTGTTTGGAAAAAAACCAAAACCGGAGTGTCGACGATGGGTACCAATAAGGAGATTCTATTTGTAGACGGTATTTCTAAGCTTTTCGGTAAAGCAGGCTCTGCTCAAAGTGTTGTTGCTTTAGATAACATTTCTTTCTCACTAACTCCCGGTGCGAATTCCATTCTTGGTCCAAATGGAGCGGGAAAAAGTACGCTGATCAAGATTTTACTTGGTTTTCTTAAAACAGATAATGGAACAGCACAAGTACTTGGCTATGATATATTTAAAGAAGGAAAAAAAATAAGAGAAATTGTTGGCTACATGCCTGAAACCCACACTTTGATACCTGGTGTAAATGCAATCAAACAAGTTTCTCTTTTAGGAAGGATTGCTGGTCTGCCTAAATCCGAAGCCATGCAAAGAGCCCATGAGACTTTACAATACGTTGGTCTTGATGAAGCTCGGTATAGAAAAGTTGATGAATTTTCAACTGGGATGCTTCAAAGATTGAAGCTGGCCCAATCTATTGTTAATGATCCAGAACTAGTGATCCTTGATGAACCTACAAATGGTTTGGATCCAAAGGGGAGATTAGATATGATTGCTTTAATTCGTGAAATCAGTAATGATCACGCAATCAATATTATTGTCTCTTCTCATCTTCTCCCTGATGTTGAAGCAACTTGTGATTACGCAACAATACTTAATCTTGGGAAAGTAGTTGCTCAAGGGGGAATTACAGAGCTCACTGGTCAAGAAGCTAAAAGTCAAGAACAGAGATTAATGAATGTCCGAATTAAAGGTAATATGATTGATTTTCTTGTTGGGCTAAAAGATAATGGGTTAGCATTTCAAGTTGTTGAAAAAATTATCCAGATTCCTTTCTTAGAAGATGATATTGCCCAGCGAATTTTAAAAATAGCTTACAAGACAAAGGTGCAAATAAGATCTATATCTCCTCGAAAAGCTATTTTAGAGGATGTTTTTGTTCACAAAATTGAAAATGTTCAAGAAATAAGAGAAGAAAACACAATTTTCGATGGAAGTAATATGGCAATTACTGCATCAGAACTAGAAAATCTAATTCCTTTTGTAAATCCTGAAGAAGAAAAGGGTCCATTGGTGAGAATTGAAGACAAATATGTACGGAAAAAGGATTTCGACAAAGCTGTGAAGAAGTTGCAAAAGAAAATTAAGAAAAATCAAGGAGAAAGTGAAAAATGAGTGTCTTTGATCGTAGTTACAGAAGATATACTGGAGATCTAAAAGGAAGATGGTCGAGAATTTGGGCCATAGCAACTAGCACTTTTCGTGTTCAATTCTCAGGCAAAAAAATCATCTTCTTACTTATTCTATGCAATTTACCAGTAATATCATTCACATTAATGATTACATTTATGACAATATTTTCCCCAGAATTGGTCACATCATTTATTTTAGAAATTTTTGGAACTGTAGATGTTGCTATGTATACAGTTATTAATTTCACATTTAATCCAGGACTAATCTTCTTACCGATAGTTTTTATCTGTGCGTTAAATGCAGGAACTATTGCTAATGATAAGAAACACAATAGTTTAGCATTATATATGGCAAAACCAATAGAGAGAATTGATTATATCACAGGAAAAGCAATTTCGATTTATATGGTATCATCATTCGTTACATTAATACCATGGTTAGTCTTTATGATTGCATTCACACTACTAATGGGAATTAGCGGAGCACAATTCACAGATACTCTCTGGGTCTACTTGTCAACAGCTGCTTCAGCATTAATAGTAATCCTCTTTCTTGGTTCAATAGTTCTAATGTTTTCTGCAATGAGTAGTCAAAGTGTACTGGCTGGAATCCTATCAATAATGATTTTGTTTTTACCATCACTTATTACAGGTGTAATTGCAAGTGTACCTGAGCTAAATGTGGATTGGCTCAATTATTTCTCGATATCAGCATTGCTTACGGCTGCAATTCATGTAATCTTCGGATTACCAGATTTTGATACCTCAATCTTTGGAGGTTTCTTTGAGAGTAATATACGTGGAAGTATAGCAATTATTGTTGTTCTTGGTATAATAGTAACAACTATTCTCTTAACCATCAATCAACTCTACAAGGAGGAAATACATTAATGAAAAGTTACTTCATTGAAACTTATGATCTGAACAAATGGTACAAAGAAGTAATGGCTTTGAACAAAATCTCTGTAAAAATCGACAGAGGTATAGTTGGACTTCTTGGACCGAATGGTGCTGGAAAATCAACTTTTCTGAACATTGCTACAGCTCAACTTAGACAAAGCTCTGGGGAAATCTTTGTAGAGGGACATGAAGTCTGGAACAACCCTGAAATTTTGAAGAAAATTGGTTTTGTTCCAGAACAAGAAAAGCTTTTGGAATGGATGACTGGTCGCAAATTCGTTAGGGAATTGGCAAGATTAAGTGGAATTCCAAGAGAGCAAGCTGAGAGAGCAGCGAGAGATGCTATTGAAATTGTAGGGCTCACAGGAAGTATGGATCGTGCAATTAAAGGTTATTCAAAAGGTATGAGACAAAGAATTAAAATTGCTCAAGCAATTGTTCATGATCCCCAAATATTATTCTTAGATGAACCATTACAATCAACAGATCCAATTGTAAGAAGAGATTTAGTGAAGCTAATACAAGCACTAAGTAGAGATCATGGAAAGGATATCTTAATCTCCAGTCACATTCTACATGAAGTTGAGAGAGTAACCTCGAATATCCTTTTAATATTCGCAGGTAGAGCAATAGCACAAGGAGATATTAGTAGTATCAGAGATTTGATGGATAAATATCCGCATACAATTCGCATTCGTACAAAAGATAGGAAAAAACTAGCAACTATATTATTAGATTATGATTTTGTTCAGAACATCGAAATGGATGTTCTAAATGATGATTATATCGATATCCGAACAGCGGATCCAGATAAATTCTATTGCTTAATACCAGAAATCGCTATTGAATCGAAACTGGAAATTTATGAGATGACCAGTCCAGATGCAGGATTGGAAGCAGTCTTTGA
>JAGMDP010000149.1 GCA_023128635.1 Candidatus Heimdallarchaeota archaeon
ATTTAACCAAGTATGAGAAAAACCACAAGTGGTCAAATAGATTTGGTTCATTGTATAAATTGTACTTGAGTAAGCTCTGGTCAACTATGATTCGAGACAAAAAAACTTGGATTTTTAATATACTCGTACTTTCACCAATTATTGCGGGACCCATAATTGCTTTAGCAGCACAATATATTGATGCTGATGATTATTTCAAACTTTATTCAGACATTATGTTCTTGGGATATTTCGGAATAATTATTCCTTTGTTTACGATGTATATAGCTTCGATGATGTTTAATGATGAGATGGGTGATAAATCAATAACCTACTTAACTTCAAGACCAATAAATAGATTCGAACTCGTAATTGTGAAATATTTTAGTTATTTATCTATAGTCCCAATCTTTACCGTTATTGCTACGGGTCTGAATTACTTGTCTTTTGCTATATTCGGAGGTTTCGAGTACTTTGATATGGCATTATGGTTTTTACTTATAACATTCGTTGCTTCCGCTGTTTATGGAGCATTCTTCATGTTTGTTGGATTATTGTTTAAGAATCCCCTCTGGTTTGGGTTGTTCTTTGTCTTCATTTGGGAATTCGTATTTGCTAGTTTCTCACAGACACTCAACAAATTAACTATCGCGTATTACATTAAATCATTGATAGTAGCTGATCCATATAGCGATGGAAGAGTTTCTCCCGCAATCGTAGGACTAAATCAAGCGTTTCAATTTTCGTTTTATGACAATCCTGCAAATACTATAAACTTCTCAATTGTTTTAGCAGTCATAGTTGTAGTTTCAATCACTTTAGCATGGTCGCTTCTCCAAGGGGACAAATTCAAGATACCATATCAAGCTGGGAGACGTCCAGGTGGCTGGAAATACTATCTAAAAGAAATAAGAAGTTTCTTGATTACAATGGGAATTTTATTCGTCACCTTAGGATTAGTTGTAGGTCCTGTTAATGGTGTTAGAAAACCAGCAAAATCATTAACTTTCTTTAGCTTTGATATTGATAATGATATTGAATGGTTTGAAGGTGTTGACCCTCCTTTACCATCACTGGGTGAAATGGGATATGGTGACTATCTATCGTATACTGTAACAAGTGGAGATGAACTTAATATAACATATACAATGTCTACGTATCATCCCTCATATACGGCTGCTGGAATAATTTGCACTGAAGAAGCTTGGGAGATATTTTTCGAAGATACGCAATTACTTTGGTATGATTTTGCCGAGATTTATTCCATACAATACTTCAATACAACACTATATGCTGAATTCATTGATGGTTATGAGCAATTGGCAAGTGATTTTTTGGAAAATACAACTGAATATACATATTACAGCGAGTATGCACCTGCAACAATTGATTTTGTTTCCATAGAGAAAACTGATATTTACATTGCATCAATTATCACTAATTTCGATTTAGGTACTCCTTACATTAGAGGGGGTATGACAGTTACAGTTGATGGTGAAATTTTCAGAAGAAGTGGATATTCCTTTGGTTGGATTTTGTTTGGTTTTGGCATAGTAATATCTGGTTTCGCAGTTTACTCTTTGATAACGTATAGAAGCTCGGATGAAATAAAACGTTATGAAGAACAAATTAAACAATACAATAATGAGAGCCTTAATCTCGAACAACAAAAGGAAACTTTGAAAGAAGAATGATTTATAAGTCAAGAGTTATTCTTGACTTATTTTTTCAGACAAAAAGCAATTAATTCTCTTATACATCATGTGTTAGTGTACATATTTCAAACAAAGCGATATCAAAATGTCCACTTTATCAAAAGATTTTTCTTAATTCACTTCTATTTGAAATTATAATGCTGGGGTATTAACAGTGAAAATAGATGAAAAAGATAAACTTATCCTAGGGGAATTAGCAAAAGATGCTCGATTACCTACTAAGAGAATTGCAGCAAATTTAGATATTCCAAGAGTAACAGTTCACACTCGCATTGAAAAAATGAAGCTGGAAGGAATCATAAAGAAATTTACCATATTAAAGGACTTTAAGAAAATTGGTTTATCAGTAACAGCTTTCGTTTTTGTATCTTATAATCCTCAAGACAATATTTCACAACAATCAGTTGCTGAGAAAATATCACAAATGGAGAATGTTTTCGAAGTTCATCTTATATCTGGTGAGTGGGATATGTTGGTTAAACTTAGAGGAGAATCCTTAGACCATATTGGAAAAATCGTTTTGGATGACATACGCACTCTAAAGGGAGTAGCTAAAACTATTACCTGTCCTTCCTTTTCAAGCATTAAGAATGGAGTTTGAGAAATTTCTATTAATTTTCTTCAATTCTGAAAATTAAGATATAGGGACGTGTAAATTTGAGTGGTTTTTTCTAAGGAATCGATATATACATGCTCATCTGCACCATGCAAATTACTTCCTTTAGGTCCAAAATGAATGGTAGGTATTCCTCCTTCGCCCATGAAAGTATTAGCATCTGTAATCATTTTCATATAAGCAGTTTTTGGCGTTTGAGATAATATTTCCTTAAAAGATACTTCTAACGATTGGAAAAGTTGATTGTTTTTTGAAATTTTATAGGAATTATAATATGGTGGGATGATTTCTATGCTTACATTAGATTTAAGTTTTAGATCAGTTATTAATTGTTCAAAGTCCTTTTTTACTGATTCTTTTGTTTCTCCAGGCAAGGTGAGACGATTCAAGATTATCTCGCAGTGTTCTGGAACGATAACACTATATGTCTTGTATCCTCCATCAATCTTTAATACACAATAAGAAACTTTCCCGAAATCAAAATCATGTGGAATTTTGTAGTTGCCAATAAAAGAAGAACTTGTTTTTGAAATTTCATCAATAATGCTAACAATTCGAGAAGCATCAGATACAGCATTTACTCCTTGCTCTGGACGAAAAGCATGAGCAGAGACGCCTTTTACTAAGATTTTGAATAAAACCTTTCCAGTCATTCCTAAAGGTAGAGGGCTCATTTCTGAATCGCCAAACAATGGTTCTGCAATAAGAATACCATCTGTTCTTCCCTTTCCAAATATTGGATTCTCCAACATTTTTTTCGCACCAATTCCATACCCCTCTTCATCTATTACAGCTGTAAAATGAATAGTTCCAGCTATATCTTCTCCAGAATCTAGCATGGCTTTGATGGCAGCAATCTGGCAAGCAATACCACTTTTCATATCAGCTGAACCTAGACCGAAAAGTTTCTCTCCGGAGAACACAGGTATGAAAGGATCATGGGTCCACTCACCACAAACCTCTACAGTATCAAGATGTCCATTGAACGTTAGAGTTTTTCCGGTTTTACTGAATGAATGCTGAGCATACAAGTTTGGACGATCAGGCTCTACCTCTTCTAATTGTATAGCTAAACCCAAATCCTGTATTTTTTCTGCTAAAAAAACAGCGAGCTCTTTTTCCTTACCGATTATTGAGTCTATTTCAATCATTTCTTCTAGTAGAGAAAAAAGATATTTAATATCTATTTTTGAATGGACTTTTTCTTTGATTTCTTTTAGATTGCTCAATTGGAAACGTCCTACGATATAAAATACAATTAAGAATTAGTTATAATAAATTCTCCTAAAAAAAGAAATAAATAAAGTGAAGAAAGCAGGATTTATTCTTCACTCTTTTTCTTATCGTACAATCCGATATACGGAGCTCGTTCTCCTTTATCGTATCGTTTATACGGATCCTTGATGAATGCAACCAAAATCTCTCCTATAATGAAGAACAGCAAGATACTAGCTAATGCTATTCTGAAGGAATGATTGACTGATAATGACGCAACTGTAATCCCAAGAACCATCATACCTGAGAATATCAATGGAGAAGCAATTGCACTAACCCTACCAGCAATCTTTTGGAACCCATTGTATTGTGCAAGTTTGGACGGAGGAGCCAGGACCATAATGAATTGGCGACCAATTATCCAAATACTGCCAAAACCTATACCAATGCAAATTGCTCCAAAAAACATAATCCACCATGGGATTACGTGTATAAGCGTGTTGTAACTCCAACCATTCCAAATCAATTCTGTTTTGTATTGCAATCCAGCTAGCATTGTAATAAAGACGCCAGACATCCATGCTATACCACTTATCAGAAAAGTTACTTTTGGACCTTTGTTCTTTAAGATTCGACCAGTTACGAATCCAAAAACAATTGAGAGTAAAATTGCAGATAAGATGATAATATAAGTTAAAGTAGAATCTTGTACTCCAACTGCGCCTTCAATGACGGGTACCATGAAAAGTATCGTAGTATTTGCAGCATCAACCAAGAAAAACCATCCAATAAAGAACAATATCGAGTTTCGATCCTTGGCAATTGTTTTTAGTGACTCTTTCAAAGAACCAAGAGATTTTAGCAGATTTTCCTTTGGTTTTAGATTGCTGGGATTTTCTACTTCTTTATGAAAGAGATATGGTAT
>JAGMDP010000015.1 GCA_023128635.1 Candidatus Heimdallarchaeota archaeon
AGAATATCAATTTGCATGAGATTAATTCCAGGTTGCTCATACACGATCCATAGAGCTTTCGCGGCATCTAAAACCGACCCTCCACCAACTGCAAGAAAGACCGTTGGTTTAAAGTCATTACAAATCTGTAAACCATCATCTAGAATATACATTGGAACTTCTGGTTCAACACCACTCCATACTTTAATCTCGAATCCATTGTCTTCAAAATCAGGGACGACATCTTCGCAAAATCTTTTCGTGAAAGAATCAGCAATGATTAGTAATCGCTTTTCTCCTTCATCCAGTCTTTTACCTAACTCAATAGCTACCGTTGTTACTCCGGTTTTTCCTCCAAAAATACGATTGCCACTAAAGGTATTCATGATACCTTGCATTGCTCGAGCTCCCATTAATCCAACTACATCGTTGAGAGCAGGGCTTTCGTACCAGGGTACTTCAAAATCTTCATCGGACAATAAAAACACTCCAAATGTTAGTTAAACTGCAATTACTAGAGAATACTGCTTTATTAATTTTCATCTTCTCTTAGAAAGAAGAATATTATTGAAAAAATGGATTTAACGAGAATAAACTATAAATTCCAAAAGTTATTTTATAATAACACAATTAGTTAATTGACAAAAATCACTGTAAAGAAAAGCGGTTTATAGGAACTTGTTGAAGTGTTACTATGCCAAAAGCTAAAACAGATTTTGCCTCTCCAGAAAGATTAGAACAGAGAGAGATAAGAGAGCAGTATGAGAAAGTGCTCTCTTTAGAATATGCTAAAGAAATCCTAGATTCTTTCCCAAATATTGTTGTTGTTTTAAATAAACAGAGACAAGTTATTTTTGCAAATAAACCTTTTGTTAAGTTGATGGGAATTAATGAATTTGAAGATGCCCTTGGTCAAAGGCCTGGAGAATTATTGAAATGTGTAAACTCACAGCTAAATGAGGGTGGTTGTGGAACATCAAAAAATTGCAGATATTGTGGAGTGGTCCTAACCATATTGGAGAGTCAAAAAACTGGCAAGGAACATGAGAGTGAAGCTCGACTAACTACCAAGCATCAAAACAAAATAGTTCCCTTAGATTTACATGTCATAGCAAAACCTCTGCTCATAGAAGAGGTTCAATTCATTATTGTAATCATGACTGATATTAGCACTTTGAAGAGAAAGGAATATCTCGAGCGAACATTCATGCATGATATGATTAATACTACTTGGTCGTTATCCGGTAGAATTGAGTTCTTCCCGAGAGATGGTTTAAACGAAATTCAAGATGAGTATTTTGCTAGAATTAAAACAGAAATAAATATACTTCTTGATGATATCCAAGCTCAAAGAGATTTGTTAAAGCTAGATAAGAAGGAATTAGTAACTGATTTCTGTAAAGTAGATTCTTTAGAATTAATTCAAATGATTATTCAAACATTTTCAACTGATAAAACTGCCACAGATAAAAAAATACTCATAGCAAAAAATAGTACCTCAATAATTGTTGAAACAGATAAACGATTGTTGCGTCGCTCTTTAATTAATCTGCTAAAGAATGCTCTGGAAGCAAGTACTAAAGATCAGCAAGTAATAATTGGCTGCAAACAATCTAAAAATGAGATAGTTTTCTGGGTACAAAATGAAGCTGTTTTATCTGAAGAAGTTAAAAGTCAAATATTCCAACGCTTCTTCTCAACAAAAGGACATGGTAGAGGTTTGGGTACCTATAGTGTTCGTATACTGGTAGAAGAGCATTTGAATGGTCAAGTTAATTTTGAGTCCTCAGAGAAAACTGGAACGATATTCAGAATTATTTTGCCACTAAAAGTTAAATAGAGAATTTTGTTTTATTGATTTTCATCTTTGAAAATTTCAGTATTAAACATAATTAATATTAGAATCAAAAGCAATTCATTCATATGGTTTCAAAGGGCGATAAATATAAAAGAAAACTTCTGATTTTTCTGTTTTTCATTATTCTTCTCGCACCTCCACCTAGTTTTAGTAATTCTGCTTTCTCATCAAAACAAGGAAAATATTCAAGATCCGAATTATTATTTGCATTTGAAACACAAAATATCAATCTAGTAAAATCTTTAGCTACTACTAATAATTATAGTTTAATTAGTCAATGGGCTGGAAGTTTAGATAGTACACTAGATGTTTTTGTTATTGATGATTTAGCTTATCTTGCTGATAAAAAAGGAGGACTAGTTGTACTTGATATAACCAATCTTACGCACCCAGAAGAAATAGGTCGTAAAGCCTTTGCTAGTGATATTGTTGGTGCAGTTAATCTCTTTGTAGAAAATGATTATGCGTACATCGCAAATGACGTTGACGGTGCAAGAATTATTGATGTTAGTAATAAAACCAATCCTCAACTTGTTAGTGAATATCATGATGAGTTGTATTATTGGGATGTTTATGTAAGCGGTGATTATGCTTTTTGCACAACGATAGGTGATGGATTAGAAATACTTGATATAAGTAATAAAGCGATTCCAAGTGAAATTGCCCAATACAATGTTGGAGGATTTATCTGGAGTGTTTGGGGGTCTGAAAATTATATCTATATAACGGATCTTAATACGGGTTTAGAAATATTAAATGTAACAGAAATTACTACCACTACAAATGTTGGTTTCCATGATGTCTATTCAGGACAACCCTATTCTATTTTTGTTGAGGAAGATGTCGCATTTATTGCTGTTGGAAATGAAGGTCTTGAACTAGTGAATATTAGTGATAAAAGCAACCCAATAAAAATAAGCCAATTTAAAGAAAGCGGTTCAATTGTTGATATGCACTCAAACAATGATCTTGTTTTTCTTGCAGATAAATTCAATGGTTTGAAAATATTAGATATCTCCAACAAAGCAAGTCCGGTCAAAGCTGGTACTTATTCTCTTAGTGTGATTCCTGGAATGTGTTCTATCAAGATGAAGTAGTTTTCTTAGCAAATGGGCAAAGTGGTTTAGCTATACTTGGAATTGACAAAGACAATGATGATCTCGCTGATTATCTAGAATTAGAGATTTACGGAACTGATCCTTTGAATCCGGATTCCGATGGAGATGGATTTTTAGATGGTGATGAAATAAAAGAGGGAACAAATCCCAATGATCCAAATGATTACCCAATTGCTTCTAAAACAAGTCCAACTGAAACTTCTGATTTAGGCTTAATAACAATAGTTTCAACTGTTTTTATTATATCATTTATTATTACTCAAAAGAAACGAAAAAAATAGTTAAAAGAAAAGAAAATTTATTCCTTTCTTTCGGATTTTTCTAGTCTAACTTCAAGAGGCTATTTTTGATTTGTACAACAATCTTCTATCTCATTAACTACATCATGTTCTAAGCTTAGAGCTAGCCAACCAATATACTCTATTAAATAATCAATTAGACCCCAATTCAACTTGTTTATCTTCTCAAGTGATTCTTCATTAGCATTTCCAAATATATCAAGGATAAGTTCGAATTTTCTAGTTTCGAGAGTATTAATTAGTTTTTCAACACCTTTGTCACTTTCCATCTTGTCCTTGAATTTACCTGCTAGTAAAGAATAAATTGTATCGTAAAACATTTCAACATCTTTTTCCTCTAATGAACCCATCTTTTTCCTTAGATTTCCTGTTAAAAACATCTTAGCAGTTCTTATGTAAATTGTTTCGCTTTGGAGTTCTCCTGCATCTTTTGAAGTGATCCTCTTACCTGCTTTTGCGACCATTCCAACTTCGATTAAGTGCTTCAAGTATCTATAGATTGATTTATCTGATTTTTTTACTCCTTTTTTTGTAAAGTCTTTTTCTAATTCCTTTACAGTTCTAGGACCTACTCTTAGAAATTTTATGATATAGCTTAAGTTTTCATCACTATACAGGAGTTCTACTTGTTCCTCATTTAGAGCGATTACAGTTTTTTGATTGTATGTTATTACATCTTGGCTCAATTTTGCCACCTCTTATTCTTATTATTTTATAATTTCTTCTCATGTAAATATATGGCATTCTCATATATTTAAATGTTATTCTTATATTGTAATATTCTTTTCTTATTATATAATATGTGTTTCTCATTCTGTGAGAAACGTTTATATATAAGTGTGAGAATAAAATTCTCAAACAATGAGAATGGTGTTAACAAAAATGAACAAAAAAACAGAAAATAAATACAGAACAAAAATGATCAATGAAGATGTTGAGAAACAAAAGCTAAAATTAGCTTTACTAGTTGGATACTATCGATAAAAAAAATGAGAAAATTACTGGAGAAAAATACAATGATGAATAAGAAAAATAAAATTAAAGATCAAATCAAAAAGTACCAGAATAAAGCAAGAATGGATTATCTGATGTTAATTGGGCGATAATAAAATTATCCCTGACAATCAATTAACCTTCTTTTGAAATTCGTTCTTGCTTTTTTTATGTACTTTGTTTTACTCGTTTTGATTGCTTAGAGTTTTTTAACTTCTTCAATGAAGGTTAGAGTTTCCTTACTGAATGCTTCTGGTTCAAGTACGGGAGTATATGCATGCACTGATCCTTTTATTGTAACTATTTTATGATGTCTCAGATTCTTAGCCCATTTCTTAAGATTCCTTTGAACAATTTCATGAGGAGCTTCCGCTTCATCAGGAAGCCATAGAACCGGACAGGTTATTTTGTCAAAATATTCTTGAAATCTTACTTCATAGAGTGGCCAAATGAAATTCCAAGTAGTTTTTCCTTCTGAGGGAGTTCTGAATTTTCCATCCTTATCTTCATAGATTTCATCTTCAGCTTGTAAGCGAAGTACCTCTGACCATTTGACTCCTTCCTTTTCCCAACCTTCTTTTGTTGCTTGCAAGCATTCTTCTCTTGAATCATACAATTTTACAGGGTTCTTCAGTACGATTTCTTTTAATTTACTTCTTGCTTTCTCTATATCTTCATCTGTTAGGATTTGGTCTTTACTATCTGGTCCTACTATATCGTAAAACCCACCATCTAGCACCATTGCTATTACTTTCTCTGAATAATTTGCTGCAAAACTTATTGCTGTATCAGCTCCCAAGGAGCTACCAGCGATGAATGCTTTATCAATTCCTAATTGATCCATCAAAGCAGCTAAATCATTTGCCATATCATCAATATGACATTCATCTGGTTTGTCAGAGAAGCCATGACATCTCTGATCCAATGCTACTATTCTATAGTCATTTTTTAAATAGGGAATAACTCCATTCCACATGCCTATTAGGGCACCACCGTAAGGTAAAAGGACAATTGTTTCTTTTCCTTCGTTTGGTATGTCAAGGTATCTAATGTTTAAACCGTTGACCTTAGTCATTTTTGTGTTCATTTTCATCACAATTGTTTCTTAATACAATTTATTTAAACACTTGTGATTAGTCTTGGAAATTAACCCGGGGAGTTAGTTATCTGATTTTTTCTTCAATTTTTCAACAAGAAATGGTTTACCATGTGCAGGATAAACTTCCTTTACACCATTTGTGATTAATTTTTCCCAGCTTTTGAACACTATTTCCAATCCTACATTTAGTGGTGGTTTCCGACCAAGTCCAATAAACACCCAGATGTTATTTGTACAAAGGTCTCCAACAAAACCCTTTCCATCATCAAGAATAAGTGAAATGCTATCTCTTGTGTGCCCTGGCGTAAAGAGGATTTTACCATTTAAACCAATTTCTCTTGGAATTTGTGTATCCTTCTCTTTTTTAATTTCAATTATTTTGTCATCACTAAGAGTAATTGGTGGATATTTTGCAGATGTAAGTTTGTGTGCAAATCTAAACAAAGAACGCATGAAGAAATTCGTTGGTTCAGAAATTGATTCCATAACACCTTTTCTAAGTGATGGCAATGCACTTTCATGAACAATTAATTTAGCACCACTATCGTTCAGCAAGTCGTTTGCAAATCCCGTATGATCAGTATGTGAATGGGTGATTAGTAAATACTTGATATCTGTTATGTTCAAATCTTGTTTTTTGATTTTCTTTAAAAATCGCTTATAGTTCTTTGGCCAACCAGTATCAATTAATAGATATCCACTTCTAACTTTCAGAAGATAATTTCGCATAAATCCTTTTATAACAATTAATTCGGGCATTTAATTAGACCTCATAAATTTCATGATAAACCTAGATCTTCTATTGGGAATATTTTCCCATGTGCAGGATATATCATCTTAACTCGATGATTCACTAGTTTTTTCCAGCTTTCCATAAGCATAACCTCATCAACAATAAATGCTGGTCTTTTACCTTTGCCAAAATAAAAGGTACTTCTATTTGAACAAGTGTCTCCTGTAAAAGCAATACCTTCATCGAGAATTAATGTTATACTATCTTTTGTATGACCAAATGTAGTTATTATCTTACCTTTAATCCCAATTACTTCTAGTAATTTTTCATCATCAGTTTTAATTGTAATAATTCGTTCATCACCTATTGTGAGTGGTTGAAAGCCATGTTTTAGTCCAAAATCTGCAAATTTCCTCATAATTTTATAGTAGAAATTTACTGGTAGTGATTCCGATTCCATGGTCCCATTGTACAAGTGTGGTAAGGTATTCTCATGAACAATTAGCTTTGCACTACTATTTAGTAAAAATTGTTCAATATATCCGGAGTGATCAGCATGCGAGTGTGTCAAGAAGAGATAGTTAATTTCAGAAATATTGATCTTTAACTTTCTTAATTTCCTTTGAAATCTCCTGAAATCATGTGGCATTGATAAATCAACTAATAGGTAACCATCATTTGATTTCAACAAGTAATTATTAGTTGAACCTCTTATAGTTATAATTTCAGCCAATCTATCAACCCACGATAAATCAAAATTAAGTGGAATCGTTATATGAATTATTTGTATTGTTGACAATCTTTATTCTTTTTTTGGCATGAAACTCATAGTCCATTTCTCATTTCCATCCCAGCTATCAAAAACATGACCTAATCCTTCTTTTCTTGCTAGTTTTTCCATTTCTTTCAATAGAGTTTGCTGTATGTTGTAATCTCCTGTCTCAAGTATTTTGTGTATCATTACAATCAGTTCTTTTGAAGACCAAGGAAATTTATTCAAGGGGTATTTTTCTAGTTCATATTCTAGATACTTATAATATGGTTTTAGTCTTGAGTTGTGAAAAGCAAATGCGCATGTTAAGAATAAACTCACGGAATCTGCAGCTTCTAAACGATAACCTACTAAATTATTATCCCTTAAAGACTTCAGTGATCGATAAACAGAATTAATGTAACCATCTAAGTATCCCGCTAAGTAGTCTTTCAAATGCTTATCTGGTATCTTTCCTTTCTCATCTATTATTTCTTGCAGTTTTCCATTTGTTTTATCAAATTCTGCTTGAACATGAGCAAAACTATATCTGTCCCATTCAGAATCTGTTCCCATTTCTGCGTATTCAATGAGTTCAGCTAGTGTTTTTACTCCACAATCAAATCCCTTTATTTCATCATATTTTTCGAATTTCTTCCTATAATCGAGTAATACTTCTTCCTTCACAATTACATGAAAGTCATAATCTGAATACTCTTTATGGAATCTTTTCCCTCGAGAACCTACTAAAACCAATCCTAAGATATTAGGATCTTTCTCGGATTCTTTTTGTATTTGTTTAAAAATCTCATGAATTGATTTGGTCATGCGACCACAAATTATCTATGCTTTAAAAAAATTATCAAAAGAAAAAATAGTACTGGAAGTTATCCTCCAGCTGCACCGTAAGTGAATCCTGGAGCACACCAGCTTGTTTTGTCATGTTTTAACCAAGCATCAAGTGAATCTTGTTCATAAACAACATTATCATTAATGATAAGCTTAATTTTCTCTATGCACCAATCATCATCTTTAGTATGAGTTTTCTTTTTTAAGCATAAATATCTAAAATCAGAGGAATTTAAACCAGCTGAAACATCTAATTCAAAAACATCTGTTTTTCCTTTTTCAAATTCATCATGCTTAGCAATATCGAGTTGCCATGTATGTCCACCCACATAAAGTTCAACAGCATTGTCTGTATCACTTCTTCGTTCTTCACAAGTAGTAATTTCAATCACTATTTTCTCAATTTTTTCGTGTTCTGATTTCAACAAATTAACCTTCTTGTTTTCTTACATATTGTTTAATTTGTATAAGCTATAAATTACTATGGAAATAGGAACTAAAACCAAAAACATCACTCTTCCGATTTCTTCACATTTAGTTTTTTAATAAATCGTTCAACTTTTTTCCTTGGGATTTTTTTTGCAGTCATATGAGAGGATATAGCATAATCCCATTCATAATCTAATATGGTTCCAATTGTTTCTAAGTATTGATCGTAATCATCACAAAATTTCTGGAAAACAGGACGTATTCCAAAGGGCATCCACATAAAGAGATCACCAATGAATAATAATTTCTCTTTCTCAAGTATCAAACAAATATGCCCCCAAGAATGTCCAGGAACATGAATTGCTTTGAGTTTCAGTTCATCATCAATGATCTCATTGTGCTTTACAGTACGATTCGGATTAATTATTTGACCTCGGAGAGTATTAGCAAAATGAGGAGCTTCATCTTCATGACAAACAATTTCAACTCGTTCTTGCGGAGATTCGGGAGCACTTATTGTAGTCATTTCTCTCATTAAGGGAGCTAAACCCCCAGTATGATCATAATGCCTATGTGTGAAAACAATACGTTCAATCTTCTCAAGATCACCCCATTTCTTGCGAATCTTTTTAATGATAATTTCTGAGTCTTTCTCAAGACCAGTATCAATGAGAGTTAACAGTCCATTTTGTTTTTCCAGTACAAAAACAGGAACAGAAAAGAATCCTTTCCCAGTTATACTATAAACATTTTCAGCTAGTTGTTTCATACAATCATTAAGTAAGAAAGTGTATTAACTTACTGAAATATTTTTTCAAGAGACGGAATTAATAAAAAAAAACAAGAAGTTAGGAGTCCGAAAACCCCTATACTTCAGTTAGAGCGGAAGGTACGAATGATCACTTTCTCTTCTTAATGAAGAAAACTTGAGTGGCGCCTGCTAAAGCTATAATACTCATGAAGACAATTAGGCCGATTCCTGAGACTTCAGTTGTGATTGTGACATCATAACCTGCTGCAGCCATGTGAGCTAAAGCCTGTTCAATACTGTAGTCGTAAGGTTCTAAAGTTTCATCAAAACCTAGGGAGACCTTTGGCCAATGAGTAACACCAGGATAACCTAGCCCGTTAAGAACTTCATCAACAATGATTTGTCTTGGAACCATGTTACTAATCGCTTTGCGAATGTGTTTGCCAGATTCTAAACTTGAAATTGGACAGAGTTCACCGGTACCTATGATTGGATGCATTTGATTAACAGCTAATTCTTGGTTACCAGGATCATTAACTGTTGTATAGTCAACACCTGCAAGTCCCTGAATATCACCTAAATCAACGTAGAATTCTGCATCAACGAAATTAATGTCTCCACCAGCGAGAGCGGAAATAGCTCCTTCTTTGTTGGAATAGAATTCAAAGTAAACGTCATCGAATTTAGGAGCGGTACCCCAGTAATCATCGAAATAATCATTCACTGTCAAATGAATAACACCATTGGTGTCATCCCAGGAGTCTAACACGTATGGACCGAAACCAAAAATATTCTCTGGAGCGTTTCGTGCCCAATCAACGGCTTGTGTGCCATGATCTTCTGGAGCAACAGATTCCCAGATATGCTTTGGAATTAGTGGATTGGCTAAATTACCTTCTTGGAATACGTAGGGTTGTAAGAAATCAATAGTAAATTCATCATCATCGATTTTTACTACTGAGCTGTTATCCCAAAAGAGTGTATTGAAGGAATAAGTAGTGTGTCCTAAGCTAGCAGTAACAGCTAATTGATAATTATAAATAACATCTTCGACTGTTACTGGAACTCCATCTGCCCAATAAAGATCGGGTTTCAATTGAAGGCTATAGGCTAAACCATCTGTACTACTAAATGATTGAACTGCACGACCAGAGTATGAATTATCTGCAGGATCGCGTTCGACTAAACCATTGTAAATTTGATGGAGCCACTGAGCATCATAAGTTGACTCACTTAACCAGGTGTGGAAATCTTCAAAATCAGCTGGAACAGCAAAGTGTAGTTCTGATTCACCGGGAAGTTCCCAATCTTCCATAGGTTGTTGTGAGGAAGCCCATAATAATGGATCCCAACCAACCATTCCTGGAGCATGAGCATAAAGAGAAATCTTGTAGATTATAGCAATACTTGGTTGATCTTCATAAAGAATCTCTTGAATTAGTTCAGCATAGTATACTCTGTCTGCATTGACAAAGGATTGTGTATAATTACTAACAGCCCAATCAAATTCTGGATTGGAGTACTGATAAAAATTATCACCTAAGGGTGTTATACCATCGGTTGTAAAGACACCTGTTGGATCAAAGTCTAAACCCCAACCGTTACCAATAAAGAATAAATCATAACCGCCTTCGGCGTATGAAGGTACTGGATAAGGTCCTGGGTGTCCCCATGTTCTTGGGGATATTTGAGCCCAACCTGTGTGGTCAAAAACATCTATATCAATTCCAATCTTTGGCAATTGTTCTACCATAAGGGTAGCCCATTGATTTCTTGCTGGATTAGAATTTGGCGATAATATACTTACGGAGAAAAATGGTCCTGGGTTAGCTGCTTCTACTGGTGTTGCTACATAAGGTATCACCATTACGCTAAGGATGATTATCATCGGAAGAACCAATCTTCTCATATTTGTTCTTAGTTTCAATTTTTTTGCCTCTTGATCTGTTATTAACACACTGGGGAGTGTGTTTGTTGTATTTATATTCTCAATCAGAAGTTATAAGTATTCTCACCATTATGAGAATGATTTCTATATTCACTTTCAAGTATATCTTAGCTAGTTGAGAATTAAATATTATTTGACTACTAAATCAAAATTGAATGTTTATGGAAAAGATAAGTTAGAAAACGTGAATAGCAATTGGAATTGGTGGTAAAATTACAAACTAAAAAGATCTCTTACTTTTTAGAGATCAATTTTTTTTGAAAGATTGTTTGTTTTCTCATATGTTTTGTTTGACAGTTTACTTTATAAATTCAGAAAATAATAAAACAGTAAAATAAGATTAGAGGTTATTAAATTGAGTACAACCGTTCATGTACATCAAAGTAATGTTTCCCAATATAGTAAAACAACAACTCTTCTCCTTTGTCTATTTCTCGGAGGTTTTGGGGCTCATCGTTTTTATGTTGGTAAGTCTGGATCCGCTGTTGCTTTGTTATTATTGACATTTTGTGGATTGGGAGGTATTTGGGCATTTATTGATTTAATTATGATTTTAACTGGATCTTTTACAGATAATTTTGGCAGATATGTCTCATCTTGGGATGG
>JAGMDP010000150.1 GCA_023128635.1 Candidatus Heimdallarchaeota archaeon
ACTCGTCTTTTGAATGCAGGGCAATTGCCGGCTGCTGAAAAGCAATTTTCTCTGGTAATCCAATTAGGCAATGATCACCCTGATGATGAAGACATTCAGCAAACAGTGGGTTGGTCACTTATTGTTAGGGGTCATATACTTCTTGGTAAGTCTCTTTATAAGCAAGCAATAGTTGTTCTTGAGGAAGCAGAAGGGATTTGTAGCAAAATCGATAACTTTGCTGGTATTGCTCAAGCAAATGCCGTTTTAGCACAAGCTTATGGTAGTATTGGAGATAAAAAAAGAGCAGAAGAATGCAAAGAAAAATCAGAAAAGTTTCAGAAAAAAGCTCAAGAAATGAAACAATAATTAATTAGAAGAATCAATATTGAAATTTCATTGTATGATTTTTTTTTACTGCAGAACCACATAAACTCTTCATTAAGATAAGATAAACACATTCTATTGTAGTGAATTTGGAACTCCCTTTTCCTGTGATTACCATCTGTACAGAAAACCGTGTTTCTTTGAAACTTCAACAAACCCATACGCAAGATAGAGATTTATGGCTGGAGTATTTGTTTCATCAACTTCTAAATAGCAGTCTACTACTTTATTATCTATCAATCTTGAAAGACATTCTTCCATTAAGACCTTTCCCAGTTTTTTCCCTCTATGTTCTGGTATGACTCCGATAGGTCCTAGTACCATAAAATCTCCATAATCAGCAGCTAAAATTTGAGCAACAATTTCATCTCTTTTTTTAATCACTACAGAGAATTCATTGAATTTACGACTTGCTGGAATGTTCCAGTATTGTCTTTCCTTCTCGCTTAAACTATTTGTGAAATTATCAGCAGATTCGGTAAAAATCCTAAGGTAACAATCTTTCAATGCTTCCTCTGGTTGATCTTTTGCTAATTCGACATGATATTCGCTGTTAACTTTGATTCCTTTTAGCTTGTCTTTTGATAATTTGTTTTCCATACATAGGACCGTATGTGTTTGTTTCATTCCTGCTTGAAAGTAATATTCCTTTAATTCCTCGAATCGTTTTTTCCAACTTTCCGTGACATCCACAAAAACTCTTGTGTTTTGGATTCCTTTATTTTTCGCATAATTGAAACATTCAACTAGCAATTTTTGTGCTATCTTGTCTTTCCTATTCCCTTTAACCATCGGGTGATTTTCATAAAACAACATCGTAGTGGGGTACGCTTCATGTATTCCTAGCCAGCCAACTAGTTTCTCATTTTCATATGCAAGGAGATTGTCTGTGAGAAATGAATTTGTTAACCACTTAGCAAGTTTAATTATTCTTGCGTTCTCATCCTCATTCAATTCTCTCCCTAATTTGATCTTTCTTTGATGAAGTAGTAGTTCCAATAACTCTTCCTTTTCCACTTTAGTATTATCAACTTGTTTTATTTCTATCATGTTTCTCTCATTCCTTCTACTTTTTTCATGAGAGCTTTCCATTCCTCTAGCTTTCTTAATTCTTGAAAGAGTTCACGGGTTTCCAGAGCTTCTTTGAATCTTGTTGGATCTGGATGTCCCATTTCTACTATTTTCATTAATGCGTCTATTGCCTCAGTTAATCTCTTCAGTTTTATTAGCAATTGTGCATAAACGAAATAATGTCGTATTTCAGGTTCCATTTCTAATAGTTTATTGATATATTGTATTCCATCTTCTGGTTTGTCTAAGATTAATCCTCTGTACCATGCATTTAAGAGTAAATGCTCTTCTTCATTGTAGATACCATTTGCTGCTAGATAGCTTTTCTTCCTTACAAAACCTACTTTTTCTGCTGTTCGCCATGATCCTTCATTGTCTTGATTGCAGTGCCATCCTATGTGATAACCTCTTCCTTGGCCATATTCTACTGTCGCAGCTACACATAACGTAGCGAATCCTCTTCTGCGGTAATCTGCTGCTGTTTGTATACCTATCTCAATTTTCTTTTTCACTCCCCAATCTGAAAGACACCAACAGACGATTGTTTTATTATTCTCTACTAAACAAAATCCAAATCCTTTTTCCGAGAATTTTTGTTCGTTTTCATACTGAGAATCTATCCAGTTCTTTATTTCTTCAAAATTCTCAAGGTTTTTCTGCTTTAGCAAAGACTCATCTATTTTTCTTATTTCAAATCCTTTCGGAATTTCAGCTCGCCAATCTGGAATTAGTAGTTTATCAAATACGTAATAGTATCTATCCAATGGTATGGGATATTTCACAAATTCGTTTTCTATTTTCTCAAACCAATTTTGATCTTCAAAATAGAAAACCCAATCACCATGAGTTTTTTCTTCCTGCTTACTTGCAATTGGTAATATTTCCTCTTTCAGAATCTTCGCGATCGTTGCATTGAATTCCTTATTGTTTGGATTCCCCGCTAAGAAATAGGACCAAATGCTATCAACTAGAAATCCACTAGTAGGTTTTTCTTTTGAGTCAACCCATATCCTACCCGGGTTAATCCCAGCAATTACTACCATGCAATTCAAGTTGTATTCAACTTCTCTAAATAATTCTCGAACTTTTTCAAATTCTTCTAACTGTAGTTCTATCATTTTCTTTTTCACTTGTTTCCTGAGGAGTTGCCTTGTAAGCAATAATGTAGTATCGATTTTGCAATAATGAATTCACAACTACAATTAAGTCCTTTCAGACACAGAAGAAGTCTAGGTTTTCTACTAACCAATCAATCTTAGGTGCCATCTGTTAATTATTGTTGTAAACATCTGCATTATTATTCTCGAATATATCATTGCTCTACTGGCACCTCCTAAGATTTGTAACTTTCCAAAAGCAATATTCTATTTAAGATTTTATACTAATCAAGGTTATAATTTCAATTGAAACAGAATTCATTTTCCTTTTTGCTCCAAAACACAACAGTAAATGATACAAAAACTAAATAATTACACCACTTAGTATTATTTGATGTGGTGAAAATCCTGGCAGCAATTGATCATTGGGTTTGGGTTATTGTTTGTCCAATTATTTCTTACTTTATTGGATCAATTCCTTTTTCTTATATTATTGCTAAATGGAGAACTGGTGATGATATTAGGGAACTTGGAAATAAAAACGTAGGTGGATTAAATGTAATGATCAACACTGGATTCAATTGGGGAATTCTTGCTGGAGGATTGGATTTCTTAAAAGGATTAGTATGTGTTATTGCTGCTTTAGTTATTCCCTTTAATGATACTCCAATAGGAGGGACTGGTGAATATTGGGAAATTTCCATCCACAATTTGATTTTTATTTTTGTTACAATGGCTGTCGTTCTTGGACATAATTATCCTATCTATTTACGATTCCAAGGTGGTCGCGGTATGGCTGCGATTGTAAGTTTTCTAGTAATAGTCAATCCTTTACTTTTACTTGTCTTTATTTTTAGTCTGGTAATTTTTGTTCTTATAACAAAGCATGTTCGTGCTTCAACATTTCTTGCTCTTTTTATTGGAGTACCTGTTGCTTTTTTCCTTAATCTCTTTCCACCGTGGATTATTTTAGTTGGTATGGATAGCACTTTTGTTCTTGGACTTTTCACGATAGGAATCGCAGTGGCAATTTTTCCAAAATTTCTCACATCATTTCTTGACATATTCAAAGGCAAAGAATATCGGGTTGGTAAAACTGGTGTTGTTTTACCAGATGAAAAACAAGCGGAAAATGAATTATAGAATTTCCCGGTTATTCATTTTCTAGATTTACATTATATGGTTTCAATGATTTTGGTAGTCTATCATTCTTTGTTATTTTTGCAAATTCAGAAGCAATAAGACCTACTAATAATTGTCTATCCTCATCTAGAGTTTTCATGTACAGAAATTTTCCTTTAGATATATTTTTCGTTACTTTCCGGAAAGTTCCTTCAGGATGGTATTTGTCTTTTGGTCCATGACAAACATATACTTCATTTTTGATTTTCCTCAAATCATCTGTTAGATCGAAATTTACATTTTTCAAGGAGAATTTTCGCCATTTCCATGGAACTGCACTAGCAACAATATCCATATTTCTTTCTTTTTGTGCTTCATTCTTCATGTTAGACATAACTATTTTTGCAATTATGAATTTTAGAAATCCTAGAAGAAAAGGAGGTATAAATGGCATGCATCCCTTTACAAAGATGCGATTTTGTGTCCATTTAGTAAATGGATCAAATAGAATCGATGTAGGGGGAGATAAATGATTATGTATTAATCCCTGTAGAATTACTCCACCACTAAGACAAGCTCCCATTAATATGTAATCTTGATTAGTAAGACCTAGAAAATCGATTACTTGAGCTATATCTTTTGCTATTTGATTTATTGTCAGGTCTGTCTTTCTATATCTTCTAATATTTGCTGATTTTTTGTCTCGTGTTTCGACATAATAATACTCATTTTTTTCATGTTGCGCAATATGGAAATCACGCCATGTTAGAGGTGTAGTTCCAAATCCTGGTAAGAAAATTATAGGACGTTTAGATGTTTGTTTTTCTGGTTTATAATGAAAGACCTTAATTTCACCGTCTTTTACTGGGACATAAAGTATCTCACTGATGCCTTCCTCATAGAAATTTGGCACTTCACTTCTATAAGTATCAATTAATTGATCTAATTCGGGATTATTTGTTCCAGAATTACTTTCGTTTGTATTTGCTTTCATTATTATCACTTTGAAAATTATTCTTTCATTTTCTTGATCCAACGTTTTTTGTAATCCCCTATATACATAAAACCAAGTGATTTTTCCCCTACATGAGTGCCTACAACTGGACCCGCTTCTTGAATTCTTATCTCTTTATTTTGTACATTGTGTGCTTCCATTATTTCGTAAAATTCTTGAGCAATTTCTGGATTTCTGACATGCCAAATAAAGATATTATCAGTGATTGCATTTTTTACTATAAGTGGAGCAATGAATTTCATTCGTTTGATGACATCCTTGCTTCCGCGAAGCGTTCCACCGGGGACTATTAATCCATCTTTGAAATTAACTAGTGGTTTGATTTGAAAAGACGAAACCATAAATTTCTTGGCCCAACCAACACGTCCACTTCTATAAACACTATCAACACTATCTAATACAACAACTAGCCTAGCTTGTGGTTTAAGTTCTTCTAATCTTTGAAGGATTTCATCCTTTGAATAATCCTTCTGAATCATTTTTGCTGCTGCCATTACAAGTACTCCAAGTGTAGATGTAGCAACTCTTGAATCTACAAGGGAAATATCCGCGTTTTCAAATTTCCTGCTTACCTTGACAGCAGCCTGATATAACCCTGAGAAACTATCTGATAGAAAAATCCCAATAACTGAGTCAGCTTCTTCTAATGCCTCGTTGAAAACCTTCTCAATCTCAGCAGGTGATGGTATAGCAGAAGTCGGATATTCTTTGCATGTCCTAACTTTTTCATAAAACTCATCTTTAGTTAGTGTTCCCCAATCACCAAAGGTTTTGATACTTTCTTCACCAAAAATCACTCGAAAAGGAACAACATGAATACTATATTTCTCCACTAAATCTCTGGGAATGTCACAACTACCATCTGTAACTAATGCAATTTTTGCCATTTGAATTGGTCTCCATAGTTGGAAATATTTAGGAATATTTTATTACTATTTAACTTTATAATTATTGAATTTTTTCATTAAAAATCTCCCTAACCTCAAAGCTCAAGTTCAAATTCTATTTCATCGGGGTCTCCATCTTCTCGATATTGTAGCACTTTTCCATTTTCTTTGAAACCGAAGCTCACAATTAGATTTCTCATGGCTACATTTTCTACGACAATACATGTTCTTGCAGTTTTTAGCCGACCATCTTTTCGTAAAATATCAAGAACTAGTTTCAGAGCTTTTCTTCCATAACCTCTTCCTTGAGAACGAGCATCAATCATTAATCGCCAAATATCATAATCTTCAAGATCATAAGCAATTAATCCTACTACTATCTTATCCACATAAACTCCCTTCGCAATTTTCTCTTCTTTGAATTGCATTTGAGCAATTGTGTAGAGATTTGAAGCAACGAATTGCTCTTGTTCTTGGTCAACATATAAAGAGATTAGTTCTTCGAAATTATCTTGAGTGATATCTTTAAGAGTAACTGACATGGATACTTCCCTCACATAATAAGGGAAGTTTACAATTATTAGCTTATCTTCTACGTTTTAACCTTCGAATCAGTAGAAAAATTGAGTGCTCTATCTGGATAAGATTCAAAATAATTGTCAATACTTCTGTCAAGTTTTTGGAAAATATGCATCTTTTTCAGAAAAAATTAATTAAGATTGTTTTATCTAATTATTTATAAAATCGGGATGGGTGTTAACAAAAAATCGCCATAATTTATTAAATTCAAAGTAATCTGTTTTGGTTAGATTTTTTTAAAAAAAATTAGTACTTCTGATTTTATAATGCATTCAGCTAAGAACGTTTGTGAGATAAATGACTATTGATGATAGCCTATATCATCTATTGCGACATGAAATCGATACTCGTACAGCTAATGCTTTTCCTGCATCAGATACAGGATTAGAAATTCGTATTTTAAAACAAATTTTTACACCTTTAGAAGCTCGGATTGCCATACAGCTAAGTGCTATGCCAGAGAACATAAACAGGATTCATAAACGTGTGACTAAGAATGGAATTGATATTTCAGTCCACGAATTAGAAGAATTACTCGATGGATTAGTTAGAAAGGGATGTATTATTTATGAAAAACTCCTCTTCAAAAAACCTAAGCAAAAAATGTATGGACTCCTTCAATTCGTTATAGGGATCTATGAAATGCAAGTAGATAAACTTACTAAAGAATTAGCAGCAGATACTGAGCAGTATCTTCATGAAACTTTTGTTTATAAATTTCAAAGCTCGAAAGATCATCAACAAATGCGCACAATTCCTGTTAACAAAAGCATTGCGGTGGATCGGTATGTTGCCAACTATGACAATGTTAGAGAAATTATTGAGAAAAAAACTGGTCCTGTTGTAATTCTCAATTGTGTTTGTAAAGAATCAAAAGATCTTTTGGAAGACCCATGCAAATTGGGTGATACTCGAAATTGTTGTATAACCTTTGACTATGTAGCTGTAGGTTCACTTGATTTGTTTCCTTCAGCAAGAGAAATTTCTAAAACAGAATTATTAGAGCTTTTAGATGAATTTCAAGAACTTGGTTTTGTTCTCCAACCTGAAAATTGTATTTCTCCTAAATTCCTGTGTGTTTGTTGTGGTTGTTGCTGTGCGGTGTTAAGTACTTATAAAACGACAGCCCATCCTGCTGATTCCTGGGTCTCTAATTATTATTCTCGAGTTAATCCAGATCTCTGTAATGGATGTGGAATATGTGTTAAACGATGTCAAATGGAAGCTGTAACACTTGTAGAAAAGAAAGCCATCGTAGACTTGACCCGTTGTTTCGGTTGCGGAAATTGTGTTTTGAAATGCAAAACAAATGCGATAACGCTTAACAAGAAAGGAAAAATAACAAAACCCAAAAGATATCATAAGGGACTTTATTTGGATTTCTTTAGAAAAAAAAGAGGTATTTGGGGCGTTCTTAAAATGTTTGGTATGTATTTACTTGGAAAAAAAGTTTAACTTTATAAAATTATTTTTCCAATGAAGCAAATTTACAAAGTAAAGGAATAAGAATAAATTTCTTGGAACCTCATTGTTAATTACAATCAACTTGATAGAGATAGAGAACAAGATGACTTCTGCTAAAAATAAAACTGATGAAGAATGGAAGAAAGAATTATCCAAGTTAGAATACTCAGTATTGAGATTGAAAGATACAGAACGACCTTTTACTGGTGAATTTTGGGATCACAAAGAAAAGGGAATCTACAAATGCGCTGGATGTGGAACGGAACTCTTTTCCTCTGAGACTAAGTTTGTTTCTGGTTGTGGGTGGCCAAGTTACTATGATGCGATAGACAAGGATAAGATTGAAGAAAAAGCAGATCGTTCTCTTGGTATGATCCGAATTGAAGTTTTATGTAAGAATTGCGGAGGGCATTTAGGACACGTCTTCAATGATGGACCAAGAGATAAAACAGGACTACGTTATTGTATTAATTCTGCATCATTGACTTTTGAAAAGGCAGATTAATTGCGATACATAAAACATAGATGAAAAATTCAAAGTTTTATTGTAGCTTCAACTAATTGCATTATTGATTGGAAAATAATATCTTCTTCGACCTTTTCTTTGAATAGTGATAAAATCTTCTTGTTCAAGAATTACTAGATGATATGTTACTGTGCTTTGACTTCTTTGCACTTTTTTCTTAATTCTCAATTGCGTTATTCCTGGTTCTTCACGAATTATAGACAGTATTTGATTTCTAGTTTCAGATTTTAATACAATCATGTGAGTTAGTTCACTTGACTCATCCGAAAAACTTCCGTCGTTTAGATAAAACATAAGGTATTGTTTGGTTCTTTTTCTTTTGATCATTTCAAACCTTTCAAGCCAAGAAAGATGCCATTGTGTTTGTCCTCTGCTTAATTCAAGATTTTTTACAATTTCGCTGAAGTGTACTCCTGGTTTTTGTTTTATTAAATGATAAATTCTAGCTCGATTATAGTTAGCTAAAACATTGTCATATGTTACTGTGGAGCTCAATGATCCCACAAAGCTCACAAGCACTAGTAATACAACTCCAACTAATACTCCATAGAGTAATTTCTTGTGAAATGGATCAAAGATATCTGGGTAATTGTAAATCAACCAGCTAACACTTATTGCTATGCCAGTCGTAATTAGAAAAAGAAATACCCAAATTGCTAGCTTACTCTTTTTGTGCAAAGGAATCCTTCCTCAAACAACTATAGTTATCATTTTCCTATTCTTCTTTTTCATGAGGAAGTAAATAACTATTTCAATTACTCTGTCTGTAAGAGTCACTCCAGCAACTCCTAAACCCATTTTTGCACTTAAGAATATATCACAATTTGAGCCAACAGTTATTCCAATATATAATAGTAGGAACAGCTGTAAGAGAATCGTTATGAAGTCTATTGATAATCTAACAATTTTCGTTTTGGGGAAGAATACAATTACAAAATAGATCAGTAGAATTCCTGCTGTAATCCCTTCTATTATTCTCGAAGCATTTCTGATTCTTACATCGTCGATGCAAAAGGTTGTTACAGGAATTAGTATTGCAATTACTAGATTTAGACTTACAATAACAAGACTATGCAAATTTCTTGAGATTTTTATTAATAGTTCTGACATCTTGATCAATTAAAGCTTCACGAATTTTTATTTAAAGAATTGAGGGACACTTTTCGATAAATGCATAGTACTTAAACAAAATAAAGTGGTTTTCCATAATTCAATATACATAAAATAAAAGAACAAGTTACACTCTAAGGTAAATTATAAAGAAGGGTGTTTTATGAAAACAGCGAGGAAATTATTTGTATTTTTAGTAATAATGAGCTTATGCTTACTGCCAGTACAAATTACGAAGAAAACAAAGGGTGCTAATCCTACTCCGTTTTTCCATATTAGTATCCTAGCTCCAAATACCAACCCGGCAAGAAATCAATGGGCAACATTGATGGTAGAGCAATTGCCAAAAATAGGGATTGGAATAGACGTATTTGATCATACTGGTTGGGCACAAATATCCCCAAGAACATGGGGGTACCCGGGACCGTATCCTATTCCGTCTTATTCTGAGGGCGGATTTGATGTTCTCTTCGTCGGTTGGGGTTGGGGTTTAGATATTGACTTCACCGGCTTGTTCGACACTCCATCTTGGCCACCAAATGGTGATAATTTCTACCAATACAGTCGACCTGAAATGGATTGGGCTCTTGGTAACTATTCTCAATCTTTTGTCTTAGCAGACAGAATTCAGTATGCTGCAGATATTCAAGCACTTCTTTATGAGGATGTTCCTACAGCAACTATTATTTATCCTCAAGAAGTATTCCCCCACACAACTACTTTGGCTCCAGCTTCTTGGTCTTCATTCCTATGGGCTCTCAGCTCTCAAGACATGGCTAAATGGGATACCGGAGATACTGAATTCCACTATGCAACTCCTGCTGATTTTGAAGACTTTCATATTTTCAAAGCAGAATCCCTATATGATGTTCAATGGCTTTCTCAAATCTATGGTGGTATGGTTGAACGAAATCCTGATGCTCCGTATAATAATGCATATGGACCTTATGCAGCTACTTCATTCACAAGTTCTAATGGTATAACCTATCACTTATCAATTGATCCAAATCTAGTTTTTGCGGATGGTTCAAAGTGCAATGCTAGTGATATTGAATACAGTTATGATCTAGTAGTCGATACTGATTTTGGTCATCCTGATTATAGCTTTTATTCGCAATACATTGATTCGGACACAATTGTCATCAACAGCGAATATGACATTACTGCTAATTTTTTGCAAGCATATGTTTTCCAAGACAGTAATTTAGCTATTGATATTTTCCCTAAGAATATTTGGGGATCAATTCTCCCAGAAGATCATGAAGCTCAAGCTGTTTCTTGGTCTTTGAATGATGTTAATGATTCCAGGATTATGGGAATCGGACCATATTTTCTACAAGATTATGACCCTACAAATGGTGTTATTCACCTGAAAGCTAATAGCTACTGGACAGACTGGGGTGGTCACTCCGCTCAACTATTCACAGATATTTACTTTGAATTTTGGGCTAACAAAGAAGGAGCTCTATCAGCTCTCGCTGCTGGAGATGTTGATATGATAGACTCAAATTTCAGCCCACAACTAGCTGAAATCCCTGGAACTGTCGATTACACAATTGTTGTTACTCCTGGTACACAAGAGATGGCTTTCAATTGTATGCATCCATATATTGGTACAGGTGAATTGTGTCCAACAGCCAGTCCCGATTCCGGTAAATACATTCGACAAGCTATCAGTCATATGATTCCAAGAGAAACCATCGTTGAAGAAATCCTTAACGGATTAGGTGCTCCTGGTGTAACACCTTATCCTAAAGGTGCAGTTGGCTATGACGATACATTACTTCCCTACGAGTATAGTATTGATCTTGCTAAACAAAAAATGGAACTTGCAGGTTTTGTGTATGATGACACAACCACTAGTCCCCCTCCCAGTTCGGGTAATATCACTCTGACTCCAACAGTGTCTTTTGGGATTTCCATTGGCACGATTTTTGGGATTCTCTCTCTCCTTGCAGGATCCATTGTATTGTTAATTAAGAGAAAGTAGTTCTTTACTTTCTTTTTCCCTTTTTTATTTTGTCGGTTTCCTAAAAAGCAAATTATATAATCATTGTACTCTATTAACTTTTCATGAATATTCTATCTATTACTTACAGTTCCATCTCTCTAGCAATAATTATTGCTAGTATAACAACTATTATTGTGAAGCAATGGAGTCTGCAATCCAGTGCGGTTTATTATTTCCTGAGTTTAGAGGTATTAATTGCTGTTTGGATCATTGCTGGTATTTTACAAATCATATTTAGTAATCCTGTAGATACTCGTTTATCTTTTATTTTTTCAATAATTGGAGTAATAGCGAATGGCTTAGCAATGATTTGCAGTGTTCTCTTCGCCAGCTCATTAAGTGGGTTAATCCCTCTCAAACAAGTTGCACTATATGTTGTTTTTCTCCTCTTTGGAGGAGTTTTTGGTTTAACGCTTTCATCAGAAGTGTATGCAGTGGAATATGATAGTACGTTGGATTTTTCAAAAGCCACTGCGAATGTTATCTGGATTATTTGTCTTGCAGGTGGAGTAATAATTGCAGGAACGTTCTTCTTATGGCATCTTGTTCGACAGAGAAGCATAGTTGACCAGAAACATAAAATGAGCACAAGTTTCATGATTGCTGGTGTCATTGTTGCTTTTTACGCCAGTATTTTGGTTTATGCTTTAAGATTTGTTTCAGAGGGTTTCTCGAAAGCATTTCTCCACTCTGAATTAATTACAACAAGCATTGGAACAGCATTAATTACTGTAGGAATGATTTTCGGAGGTAAAACTGCCCTGTATGGTTCCTCACAAGTCATTTCAATCAATATTTACAACGAGCATGGGCTTAATCTCTATCAAGGATTCTTCAAAACCACTCATAAAATAAATGAACATCTTGTTTCAGGAATTGCTACTGCAATAGCTGCTTTTGCAACTGAAATAATCGGTGAAGAAGTTTTTCCACGTGAGATTGATTTAGGAGAATACTCACTTATCCTTGATAAACCAGGAAAATTCGCAGGATTCATAGCATGCAAATACCCCTCTAGTCAAATCCACCAAGGATTGAAGCGTGTGATGACTCATTATCAACATGGCATGGAGTACGATGAAATATCAAAAATAATTGATGATTATCTTCCTTACGGTACCCCACAGAAAGACCTTGGGTCTCCAACTTATAGGAGGATTGTTGAGTAGGTCTGAAGAAGTAATTAATCGTTTTTACATTGAAACACTGATTATAGAGAAATACACTTTTAGAGAGAGATTTTTCGAGGGTAAAAAGAAAGAGTGAAGAGATTACTATTCAGTAATCGGAGCTCCACAATACGGACATGTAACCATGCTTTCAGGTGGTAATTTTACATTACAGAATGGACATTTGTTTTTCTTTCGACCATGACGGGGTAATGCTATTCCTTTAGCTAATGCATCTTTTACTTTCCAAGCATGTTTTTTTGTTGCTCTGACAACGAATGCAATAATAAGTATGATAAAAATCAAAGCAAAACCAATAATACATCCTAGCATTATCCAAACCCATCTCAATGAGACCCAAATACTTGGGAAATGGTCTTCAATTGTCATTGTATTTGATGTCCCTTGTTCTGTAACTGTTATATCAACAAACCCATATTCATTATCATTCAACCACACACCAAGATATACATCTCCATCAGCTGTAGCAGTGTAATTAGCTGCTTCGAAACCATCTCCAGGATCATCTTGTGTTAATACCTTGTTTTTATCTCTAAAATTCTCATGAGTATAAATTGCAAATCCTATATCATAATCTTCAAACATTGCATCTTCTGTTATTAAGAACTCGTATGTTTTGCCATTCTCCAGATCTTTTACAACAAATGTCTCCATATCACTACTTGATGAAATAAGTTCACTACCTTGAATAGGTTGAGAGGAATCTGTCAAAAATAGTAAGGATGTAATCATAAGTAATCCAAATACTAATGCTCTTCTTTTGAAAGACTTGTTTTTTAAGGAAATCACTAAACTCACCATGTAATTATCTAACAGAAATGAAATCAATCGATATTAAATACTTACTGCTTTAACTACAAATAACTATTTGGGATTGAGCCTAACTTTTGCTGATTTCATCAAAGCACTCTTTGCAGAGTAACTTGATATTTTTCAAACTACTTACAAGTGATTTTTCATTTTGGTTATAAACTTGAATATCTGTTGGTAGTGTTATTGTTTTCCAAACAAAAGGAAGTTCTATGGTTTGAATTTCTGCTTTCTTTTTCTCTTTTAACGATTCATCAATAATCCATTCTAGTATAAACCAATCCCCTTGTAGTGCCTTGCATTTCAAACAATGATTAGCATAATATGGTTCAGCTTTTAATTTTCGTTTTGTTTTATAGAAAAAGGGAAATTCCTCAGATAAAATCTTCCCTACTCGAGTATCTTGCAGCCACAATTGATCTTTTATGGTGATAACAGTACCTTCTTCCGCACACTTCCAACATTGATGTTCTACCCACTTCTCTATTACAACTTCTTTAATTTCTTTATTCTCGTATAACTGCTTGCTACAATTCTCACAGAAACCATCTGATCGTTTCCAAACTTTGTAATTGGAATCCTTAATTCTTCTTTTCCTTTCTGCCATGACTGTATATGTAGTATTAGCTAATTTAATTATTTCTTAATAAGAAGAAGAAACGAGGGAGAGAAGAACAGCTCCTGATCACCGTTCTTCTCTCGAAGGCAGTTGTTTCTAATCACCTAACAATCTGTTAGGAATGATTACCTTTCACATCATTCCGGTTGAACTTTGGTAAGCTTGAATGTCACTTTTTATCGGAATTCAATCCTGAAGATCGGCAATTGTTTTTTTACCTCTTCAATCTTGATTTTCTGATGTTTTCTCATTCTTTTCCTTCGGTTTGTTTCTCGCATTTTTATCATCACATTCTTTCTTGATTCATGTTATATCTGGTCACTCAATATATCCTCTCTGAGGAAATGTGACCAATATGTAATCAGCAAAAATAGCTTGAAAAATGATGAAAAATACTGAAAAGGAAAATAAAACCAAAGTAATTTCTCAATTACTCAGTTGTTTCAGATAATGCTTTCCGCTCAATTAAGACGGTAACTAATTTTCTTATAGCATTTATTCTTTCTCGTTCATGCTCAATGAACTTTCTAATCACTTTTTTAATAGTCCATTGTTCGTCTGGGAAATTTGTATCTTCTTTACTCTTAAACACTTTATCAGTAAGCTTTGGATAGTATAATCTTAGAACGGCTGTTGCTCCTTGTCGTACTTTAACCACTCGCTCTAAAAGTGTTAAAGATTCCAATTCATCTTTTGTCATTTTTATTATTTCGAGGAATTTCTGTTCCACTTCATCCCCAAATCTTGAGACAAAGAAAAGTTCTGTGTGATAAATGTCTTTTAGTTCTTGATTGATTGTTGCTTTTCCTGGTAATAATTCGATATTTCTGTCTCCATTAGTAAATTGAAAAACAATTCGCAAGAGTTCTTCTGGCAATTTGTTAATTATCATAATATAGAATTCAAACATTTCTTCAGGAATTATTTCAATATCTGATTTGAAAACTGCCGATGCTCCAGTTAAATCAGAAAGATTACTAAAACCCTTCAATTCTTCAATTATATCTAATTCATTAATTCCTGCAATGTAATCTTTACACATTGCCTTGTAATTATTATCGATGCCTATTGATAGAAGCCATTCACTATATTGTTTCACGTCTTGTAGTATTGCATCTATAGCTTCACTACGAGAATTAGCTTTTGAAAAGCATCCTAAGAATTCAGCTGCGTGTGCATAATAGCAACCGTCTCCTTCTTCGATGTTTACTTTAAGTTCTGCCATGATTTGACCAACCAAAAATTCATAAAATAACATTATTTACTAATTGTTTTTTTCAAAATTAAAGCGTTTTTTTTTCACATATTGCTGTGTTCTAGTTTCCTTGGATTTTCTTGTGTTTTAAATGTTTTTTAATCACTAAAAACATGGTTTTACTCGTCTTTGTCTCTTTCAACCCATGAAAACTTTCTCTGTAATGTATTTGAATAATAATTGCGCCAATCGTAATCCACTTCTTTTCCCCACTCATAATACACTCTGGGATCAATGTAAGATTTAAGACTAGTTCCAAGATTCCATGTTTTAGTTTTCTTTGAGATTTTTTCTTGGGATTCAATTTTCCCTTTGGCTAGTTTTGCCTTATACACTCTTTCTTTTGCAGTCCCTAAACTATTCTTTCCACGTTCAACCTGGTTCTTAGCTGTTTCTACTCTTTTTTCTGCAGTAATAGTTTTCTTTTTCGCAGATTCGATTTTCTTCTTTGCTTTTACAATAGCATTCTTATGTCTATTTTTCTCTTTTTGTGTTGCGAAATTAGTTGACATGCTTTTTATTACAGCTAAATCTTCCTTAGTTTGATCAAGGAATTTTTCTTGTTCTTTTACTTGTTTCTTTCTTAACTTGAGATTTGCTTTAATTTCTTCGAGTCTTTCTTCTCTCTTTGTTTGATTATCATTAGCTTTCTCGATACGTTCTTGACCTTTGCTTTTTCGTTCGCTATATTTTTGTATCCGATTTTCCCAATTTTTTGGTTCTTGCTTTTTATGGGTACAAACAATTGCCGCTTCTCTATTGGCCATCACTGCTACTTCTTTCTTCGAAAAATCAGGATCAGCAAGATCAACATCTGATTCATCCAAAAAATTCTGAACGACAGTTGTTGCATGATATGTTCTGAAAACTTTAGCAGTTAAGCCATTTACTACTTCTTCGAAGAAAGCATTAACTTGACTGCTTCCAATATGGGAGAAAATCTGGGCTTTTTTATCCCCTGATTCTTTTGCCTCATCTATGAGTTCTTGTAAGGAATTAACGAAAATTTCCGGAAATTCACCTTCCTTAAGCCATTGTACTGAATCCTTCCCTAAGAATTTGAAGACAATAGTTGATCCGTTTATTTTTACGTGTTCTGGTCGCAAGGTTGTTGCTCCAACGGTATCTGCTTCGTCTTCATCTTTCTCATCCCCAACACGGATATTTAGATGATCTATAATGTAACAAGCCGTTGCAATTTTTCTCTTTCGTTTATCACTACCACTAATTGTGCTCAAAATTTGCTTTCTAATTGTCTCAAGATTATCGCCAACTAGATTTGCTTTATCGTATTTTTCGATTTCTCTGTCTTGTTTTATTGGTGTAGTATCTGAAAGCCAGACGTATTTGGTTTTTCCAGATAATTTGTCAGTCCATTTAGCAATCCACAAACATTCGGGTTCCCAAACAATTTTCAGCCATTCGCCTTCTGGTCTAGGTGCTTCTGGACTAAGATTCAGAATAATGTTAGCTTTTGAAGGTCCTTCTTTCCATTTACCCCTCATTGGGTGCTCTCCTCTGCCCATGAAAATACTACTTGGTTCTGCTGTGTAATTTGATATTTCAACTTGAGCTCCATCAAGAGTTGCAGTACCATATTTCTCTTTTAGTTGTTCTCGAATTACCTTTCGCTCTTCTCGTTCTTGCTTCTTCTGTTCTTTTGTTTTAGCTTCTCTGATTGCTTTTTGCTTTTCAATATAAGCAATAACCTCGGAAAAATCTATGTTTTCATCAGTTAAGCCAGTATCCCCTAGTTCTTCGCCAAAATCTTTGAAGTAATTCTTACAGAATATTGGATCATCTACATAAACGGTCGAAAGCTTCCTAACCCAAGCGATTGCCATTTGTTCTTGTTTTTCTGTAAGCTTGTGTGCATTTCCATTTATTTCAATACTCAATCCAAGATAGGGTATCTCTGAGAGTAAAACTCCGTTGTGTATTAATTGTTCAATCTTAGTCAAAGACCATTTCCTCACTACAAATTATTCAAAAACGATTATTTTTAAAACCTATGTAATTGTTCTATTTAATCAAAAAAATCATATTCATAGTAATAATATTTGGTATTACGACTTTACCTTACTTCACAGACTTCAAAATTATCTTTTATTTTCTTCCATGCATTCTCTAATAAGGTTAAACTTAGGGGTTTCATTTTTTCAAATTCCTTATCCAAACATCTTATCGGTCTGAATTGTTGTATGTAAAATCGTTTTGCTCCCTTAATCATGTCTGCAATTATAGGTAAATCCTTTTCAGGATCAACAATTGTGGGAACGACAGTTGTACGAAATTCATGTTCAATTTCGGATGATAAAATTATTTTGATAGTCTCTTTGATAAGTTTAATATCGATTTTTCTTCCAGCAGCTAAATGGTATTTTTCAGGAATGGCTTTTACATCCATTGCTATGTAGTCTACTAATTTGTCATCTATAATTTTCTTCATAGCAACAGGATGATATCCATTCGTGTCAAATTTCGTTTTTAGTCCCATATCTTTTAGTATTCGCAAGAATTCAGGTAGGCGTTTACTTAGAAGTGGTTCTCCTCCAGTTATAGACACACCATCTAACCACTTGCTTTTTGCGCGTTTGTCCATTTCGGCTAAAATATCATTCACGTCATAGCTATCAACTTTGCCAGCAGTAATGAGGTCTGGATTGTGACAATAAGGACAACGGAAATCACAACCAGCTAAGAAAATACTATCTACAATTAATCCTGGCCATTCTATTAATGATCCTTGTTTGTATCCTTTGATGGCAAGTTTTGTCAATGCAGTAAAACATCTCTTTATGTGATTTTCAATTCTTTTAGGAGTGCATCAACTGTAGGCAAGTCTCCTCGCCAAGCTTTAACTTCAGAGTCACTTTCATCGGTAATAATAAATGAAGGAGTTGATAAGACATCAGAATATACTGCTTCAGATAATCCTTCTTCTTCATCTAAATCAAACCAATCTATTTTTGCTCCTTTTTTTTCTAGCTGTTTACCGATTTTTTTCGCAGCCGGACAGTTGGGGCAATCCAATTTTGTGAATATTTTTAATTTCATTTTTATTACCTCATCGATGGTAAGCATTACTATTTTTTTGCCTTTCTTTTTAAAAAGATAAAAATAGAGAAGGGAATTAAACCCAGGTTGAGGATTTTTCTATAAATCTTCAGCCCAGTAGTTTCCATCTTGCCTTCTCTTTAGCTCCGACTTTTTGGATTTATTCCAGTTCTCAATTATACTGAAATAACCAACGACTCTGCTCATTCCGTAAACATTATCGCTGTTACAGTGTGGGCAGAATGGTGAACAAGATTCACCTGCTTCTAGATTTTCTTTATGTTCGATTGCTGATTCAATTTCTGTGATTTCAGCTACTTTGTTCTTTGCCTGTTCCATGCTTTATTTTCCTCAGATTTTTTTCGTTTTCATTTAACTCTTCCCATCTCATCTTCCATAAGCTGATGTGCTTAATTCCCGGCCATAACCCCTACTTAATTTTCCACAATCTTGACAGATTGTGAATTCCGGTGAGAAAACAATTTGTGCGCTCTGGGTGTTTTCCCAAGTTTTCTTCACTAGATTTAATATTGATTCAGAAGATATCTTCTGTTCACCTATGAAAATGTGAGTTATTGACCCACTTTCAATTAAGGTGTTAAACTTACCCTGTTTGGAGATTCGATCAATAATGTCTATTTGAGCATCTGCTGCAAAGTGTGCACTATTGGTATAGTATATCGCTCCTTCTTCGATATCTCCTTTCACATAATGGATGCTGTCAGGGTATTCTTTAATATCTGTTCTTGCGAACTTGTATGGGGCACTTTCTCCTGGAGTTTCTTCTAAAGTTACAGTTATACCGTTTTGTTTATGTAACTCTTTTGCTTTGAGATTCATACCTGCAATGATTCTTAATCCAAGCTTGTATGCTTTCTCGCTTTCATGCATTTGTTCTCCAATTAAATATTGGACACATTCATTGAGACCAATTACCCCGATAATATAGGTTGCCTTTTCTAAGTCAACATAAGGTCTACCATCTTCCGCAATTTTCCCTATTTGCCAGAGAGTACCTCGTTCTTGAGTCATAAGCTGAGTGATAAATTCTTTCTTTTCCAAATGGGCTTGCATAGCAATATCCATGGCAGCTTTAACTTCTTCAATACAGTCTTTTATTTTTCCTTTACCAGCTCGATAGGCAGCTTGTGGTAGATTTATGCTTACATTTTGGAAACCACAATATCGCATGCTTTCCGGATGCTCGATCATATACATGTCTGTGATTGTTGTCTTTAATCGACAGCACATGGAGAGATTCACTTCATCTCTATCAAATACAAAGTAAGTCGATCCATTTTCAGAGGCAACTTTACATGCATATTTGAGTAATTTTAATTGTTCTTTGTCATCAAAGGACTTTTGATCAACATGAAGATCAAATTTAGGAAATGGAAAGACTTTCCCTTGAGCGTCTCCTTCTAACCAAACATCCATAAGTGCTTTGGCAAAAAGTTGTGTTTCTTTTTCATATTCACCATAGGTTTTGCCAGTGTATTTTCCGCCTGGACCAATTGCTGGAATATCCTTTAGGTAGTTTGGAACACCAAGATGAATATTAAAGTCCACAAAGAGTGTTTGTCCTCCTCTAGAAAATGCATTTTGACTACAAGAATAGACTAACCTTTGTGCTTCTTGTTTTATTTGATCATAGGGGACACCTACAAAGAACGGGGCATAGAAGATGTTTAGATAAGCGAGACCTAGTGCACCTGCATAATATGCTTGCATGGACGCAAGGAACGTGTTGAGATGACCTGTTAGTGTGTCTGCATGTTTGGCTGGGCTTGAAACTGTTGAAAGATTCAATAAGTTTAACCCATATTTCTTGATGTACTCCAAACTATGTGCAGAGCAGTACACCCTGACTGGAAAGCCAAGATCGTGTAAATATATCTTACCTTTTCGATGAGCATTTGCTACTTCTGGAGAAAACATTTCTTGTAAAGCGTATTTTTTCAAAATTGTTTCAGCAATAGCTAGATTAACAGCTTCGGGATTATTTGCTACAACATTACTATTTTCTTTACTCTTTGAATGAATTAATTGATTCAAATCATAAGTTGGAATACCAACACTTCTTTGTTGTACGAGTTTTGTGCTAAATCCTCTAGCAAAGAGCTCATTGTCTACTAAGCTTCTAATCAAATCAACAGAAATAACATCAATACCGGATGCGAATATTTTTCGTTCTACTTCTGCAGCAATTGATTCTGCATCCATTTTTTCTATTCCAGCTTCTTTGATTAGTGCTGCTGTGATCTTAGCTCGATTCCACCCTGATATTTCTTCTTTAGTGTCACCCGAAACTAATAGCAATAATTCAGTAGAATCCTGTGCTTTCACTTGAACCTCTTTAACTACTTTCAATTTCTCTAATTCTCTCTCGAATGAAGCTAAGTCAGTAAATCTACGATAAACAGAAGCAAATCTAATATATGCGACCTCATCAAGTTCGCGAAGTTTCTCCATTACTTTCTCGCCGATGATCTGAGCATCAATCTCTGTTTCTTCTAGTTTTCTTAGTTCGCTCTCGATTTCATCTACTATTTCATCGATTTCTTCCATGCCAATGGGTCGTTTCTCGCAAGCTCTAACAATGCCGGATTTCATTTTGTCTCGACTGAAAGGTTCTCTTCTCTTATCCTTTTTGATAACAGAAAGTTTGACATTATCTACTCGTTCATAAGTAGTAAATCGCTTATTGCATTGCAGACATTCTCTCCTTCTGCGATTTACTTTCATGTCGTCTGATAATCGCTTGTCGACTACTCGAGTATTTGGTGATTGGCAAAAAGGACATTTCATGTTTTTTCTTCCGGCTAAATTTCTGTTTTGACAACACTTGATCGTTTTTACGGGAAATGGCACCCAATCTAGGCTGTTTTTAGTGATTCCGGTACTAACCAGAACATACTATATCTTGTGGTTTTTTTTCCCCTAAACACAACATCTTGTATATCGATATAAAGTTTTGAACTTTTTGTATATAAACTTATCGTGGATATAATAATTTAAAACAATAAACAATCGATTAATTAAATATCTGATTATTTAACATAATTTTTTCCTTTTATTATTTTATATGTTTACTATAAACAAAATAAAAGATAAAAGAAGGAAAGAATTAGAGGACAGTAACTGATTTGGCTAGGTTTCTGGGGAAGTCAGGATCGTTTCCGCGGATGACAGAGAGATAGTAGGAGATAAGTTGTAGAACTGGAATCATTAGAAGAGGTTCAAGATGAACTTTTGGAATGGGAATATAATGATCAAATAGCTCCAAGTGTTCTGATGAAATTCCAATAATCTCGCCACCTCGAGCTTTTATCTGCATAATGTTGTTAATCATGTCATCTTTAGTATCATCATTAGGAACTAATGCTATGCATGGGACACCAGGTTCTATTAATGCTAAAGTATGATGTTTCAATTCTCCGCCTGCAAGGGCATCTGCGTGAATATATGCGATTTCTTTTATTTTTAGTTCACCTTCCATTGCAATAGGAAAAGAAACTCCTCTTCCAATAAGGTAGAGATCATTCTTATTGAGAACATCTTTAGATAGCATGGCAATAGAATCAGATTGGTTTATTACACTCTCAAGTTTTCTAACAACTTCATACAAGTGTTCTCGTCCTTCTTTCAATCTATCAGCAACTCCGAAAGCTAGTAAAGTTAGGATTAATACTTGGGAAATAAAAGCCTTGGTAGAAGCCACTGCTATTTCTGGTCCCGAATTTAATGTAAGATATTGCTCAGATTCTCTCATAATTGTGCTGCCGATAACATTAACCAGTGAAACAACTCGAGCACCTTTTGCTTTAGCGAGAGTTATACCTTGAAGAACGTCTGCAGTTTCTCCACTTTGACTTATTGCAAAAATTACAGTGTCTTTATCCACAAGATTCTGATATGTCTTGTATTCAGATCCAAGAATTGGCATAAAATGCTTCTTTGAAATTTTCGCAAAGTATATTGAAGCTAGGAAACAAGCCCGATAGGAGGTTCCTGATCCGAGGAGGAAAACCTTCTTCGCTTTAGATAAAATATTTATCATGTCATTAAGCTTTAGGGAATCTTGTTCCAAAGAATGTTTAGAGATTTCAACTTCTTCGAAAATTTCTTTCAACATAAAGTGAGGAAAACCAGTTTTGCTTGCTTGTTCAGCTGTCCAATCAATTGTAGTAATTTTCTGTTTTACTTCTTTTCCTGTTTGAGTGTCATAAATTGTATACTTTTCTTTGAGAACCGCAAGTTGATTATTTTCTAAAATAATTACTTTGTTTGTATGTTCTAGAAAAGAAGTAATATCGGAGGATGCAAATAGTTCATCTTCTCCAATTCCAATAATAATTGGTGAGTCTTTTCTAAAAGCATAGATAGTGTGATCTTTAACATCTAATAATAAGAAAGTGTAAGCACCCTTTGCAATCTTTGTTAAATCTGAAATTATTTCCACTAAATCTTTTTCACCATTGTTCTTCACCACTTCTTCAATTAGATGAACCAAAATTTCAGTGTCTGTGTCAGAGGTAAATGCATGTCCTTTCTTTACAAGATCCTCTTTTAACTCAAGATAGTTTTCTAGTATTCCATTATGAACAAGTGCAAACCGACCATTACAGGATAAAAATGGATGAGAATTTCTGTCCTCTACTCCTCCATGAGTTGCCCAACGAGTGTGACCAATACCAGTAGAACCCTTTAGTGTAAGAAAATCCATTCTCTCGTTAACAGCTTCTATTCTTCCAGCTCCTTTCTTTATTACAATCTCAGCATCACCATTAATTAATGCAATACCAACACTGTCATAGCCCCTATATTCCAATTTCTTTAATGAATCAAATAATATGGGCGCAGCTTCTTTTTTTCCGATGTATCCTATTATACCACACATAATCTTATCCTCTAATGGCATTACAAATCTGCTTTTCCAATGCGCAAGTTATTACACTGCTCTTTTTTATTAAAAGCAATTCTAAAATTGTGCTTGGACCATTAAAAAACGTTTGTTAGTGGTTTGTCTTTCCCACATATGAATCTTATATTTTATAATTATAAACCATTATAAAAAAATTAATAATGGTTAGTTAGTTTTATCAGATAAAGATATAATAGAAAATATCATCCGAAAAACCAAGAAGATTCTGTTCTTGAGAAACTTGATAATGGTTGCAAAGGAAATGAAGAAGAAAATATTGTCAAAAACTAAAGATGGGTTTGCTTCTAAAGATATGTTAATGTTCAAAGATCCTAGTGAGATGAAAGCAATTCTTCATGAGATTCGTTGGGCCATTCTCCAAAAACTGGCTAAGGAACCAAAATTCCCGGCAGATATTGCTCGAGAGATGGGCTTACACGAGCAAAAAATATACTATCATATTCGTCAATTAATCAAAGCTGGGTTAGTCACCATTGCTTTTGAAAAAGAAATCAGGGGAGCAAAGGCTCGATACTATAAAACCACAGAGAAAGCATATGGCATTGAATTAGATTCTCAAAATGTTGGGCTGCATTTTAACAGCAACACAAAAGTTGATGATGTCCTTCAAAAATTCTTCAAAGAATTCTATAAGGATTCGAAATATGATGGTTTATTTGTTGTCGGTGCTCCGGATGCACATGGTCCACATAAAACCTGGGCTCGTGATGGTCACTATGCGATTTATTTAGCATTGTTTATGGGGCAACTTTTCACAAGTTCAGACGATTTATTTGTGAAACTTGATGTTGAGGTAAGAGCTGAAAAAGCATTGGATCAAAATTTAATACTGGTGGGTGGACCAGCTGTAAACCTTGTTACTCATGATATAAATACAAAATTAGAAGTCCCTGCTTTTGATAATCATATGCAAGGTATTGCTCCCGAGGCAAGATTCGGGAGAGGAATAACATCTAAGGATCCCAAAACCTTCTATTCCCAAAATAATGTAGGAATTATTTTCAAAGCTCCAAATCCATTCAATCCCTCTAAAACAGTAATCGCTTTTGCAGGACAAGGAAGACGAGGAACAAAAGCAGCAATAATTGCATTAACTAAAAACTGGCAAACGATTTTGAAAGGCTACAAAAAAGGGCCATTTAGGACTGTTGTTGAAGGATATGATTTGGATGGCGATGGAACTATTGATTCCATAGAAGTTTTAGAATGAAAAAAATGGAACAAAAATGTTCCAAGTAAAAAATTATTTGTCTTTTGCATCTGGATCTTGAGGGGTTTCGTCTTGAGATTTCTTGAGCAACTCATCTAGTTTATCTTTGTCCTCAGCAGACATTTTATCTACTGTTTCTTGTGATTGTTTCATGAAGTGACGAATAAATAATCCCTGTAATGGTATCAATGCTATAGTTGTATCTGCTCTTTCATTGAAATCTTGAACCGATGTATTTCTCATAACTTGTAATTTTTCTTTTGTCATATCTCCTTCTCCTATTCCTGGGCAGGTTGGATCAGAGACATAGTATTTTTCTCCACTAAAGTAAAGTGGAAAGGTTTTACAGAAGAGCGGAAGTGTGAAATAGATGTTACATATTTTATTTTCCTCATCATAAAATGGACAAATACCTTTGCCGTTTTCATCTTCATCTTTCATTTTAACATAAGGAATTAATGCAAGCTGACCAAGTGAATCTTCTTTACTCACACCTCGGAGCTCTAAATGAGGAAGAATAATTGACATAAAGCTTCCTTGTTTTGTCCATCTTGTTAGATCAGAAAACGTTACTGGAATTGGATCGCGATTTTGACAACACGCACCACACTTTTGACACTCAAACTTGAATTTCGATGGTTTCTCTTTTTCTTCAGTTTTTTCCACATTCTCTTTCTTAGTTTTCTTTTTAGGTTTTGCTTTTGCTTTCTCGGATTTTTTTTCCGGCTTAACTTTTGCTTTCTTATCTGTCATTTCAATTGATTCCTTAGTATTCTGTATTCAATTCAGAAAAATCATATCAAAAGATTTACTATACAGTTGAAAAACAATGGTACTAGTAATAAAAAGACCGTTAAAAAGAAAATGCTTTTAACTTAATATTTTGGCAAAAAACAAGAAAGAAAACGAAGAAGTCCAACGCTAATTGGAGGAAACGAGTATTTCTGAAAAAAAACAACCCTTACTAGACAAAATTCAAGATGTCTCATTTCGCAGAGGAATAGCCTATCCCACAGGGGAAATCTATGGCGGATTATCAGGTGCATTTGATTATGGTCCTCTAGGAACATTGATGAGACTCAAACTAATCAATTTCTGGCGCGAGTATTTCGTAAAAGATGAAAATCATTTCGAAGTAGAAGGATCTCTGATCATTCCGGAAAAAGTCTTTGAAGCCTCAGGTCACTTGGCAAAATTCAATGACCCACTTGTTCAATGCAAGTCTTGTAAGTCTATGTTTAGAGCTGATAAGATAATCGAAGATAAACTCAAGCAGAATGCGGATGGTTTGTCTCCAGAAGAACTTGATGAAATCATTAGTAAGAACAAACTCAAGTGTCCAAGCTGTGAGGGAGATTTCATGAATGCTAGAGAGTTTAATTTAATGTTAAAGACCGAGGTTGGTTCTGTGTCTGGAAATGTCGCGTATCTTCGACCGGAAACTGCCCAGAATATATTCACAAGTTTCAAACGAATATCTCATGCTATGAGAGCAAAACTCCCATTTGGAATTGCTCAAGTTGGCAAAGTGTATCGTAATGAGATTTCTCCAAGACAGTTCATAATACGCGTTAGAGAATTCAAGCAAATGGAATTAGAGGTCTTTTTTGCGGAAGACCAACTAGATAATCCTCCAAGATTTGAGGAATTAGCAGATGAACTTTTACCAATACTCACTCGAGAACAACAGGCAAAAGGAATAGAAGAACCAACTTTGATTTCAGCAGCAGATGCAGTGAAAAAGAAAATACTACCAAATGCTGCTATGGCTTATTATTTGGTTAAAGAAAAGATTCTCTTTGAGGAAGTCGGTGTGAATCCTGAACTAATCCGTTTCAGACATATGTTGCCCAAAGAAACTCCACATTATAGTGGAGGGAACTTCGATCTCGAGGTGAAACTCTCTATTGGGTGGACAGAAATTGTAGGAAATGCATTCAGACAACAACACGACTTGATAAGTCATGAGAAAGCAAGTAAAACCAAGATGGGTATTCAACATACAACTGGAAATGTTATTCCTTTTGTTGTAGAACCATCCATTGGTGTTGGGAGAACAATGTACTGTGTTCTTGAAAGTTGCTATCGAGAAACCGATGATAGGGACTGGACTTGGTTCCAATTTCCATCAACAATTGCTCCCTATGATGTTCAAGTATGCCCATTAATGAAAAAAGATGGGTTACAAGAGAAAGCTCTCGAGGTATTTGAAGAACTAAAATCTGAAGGGTTTGAAACCATATTTGATAATACCGGGAAAATCGGCAAAAGATACGCTCGAGCAGATGAGATAGGAACACCCTATTGCGTAACAATTGATTATGATACCTTGCAAGATGATACAGTAACGATTAGAGACAGAGACACTATGAAACAAATAAGAGTACCCCAAGAAGAACTCCCCGATGCAATTGTATTACTGCTTACAGGAGAATATGGCCTCAAAGAATTAGAAGACCTATTAAAAGAAAGTACAGAGTAAATCTGTTCTTTCAATTTTCATAAAAAAAATGAAAAATTATTTAGCTTTCAATTTTTTGATAATAGGTGGTCTAGTTTTCAACAAAATTCTGTGACCACAATCCGGACATTTAGATCCCGGCATCAAGTTTAGCTGTTCAGGGGTAACAACTTTACCACAACGGTGACAAACATACTTGGTCATGATTTTTTTCCTCACTAATCGTTTTTCTATGTCTCTTATATAATGTTTCCTATTTCTATCTATAATATAAAAGAATGCCATTATTGAGATAGTATGATTTTAATGTAAGTGACTCATAAATACAAGTATGAATATTCTCATTATATATGCTCATCCAAACGAAGAGAGTTTTTGTTCAGCAATTAAGAAGAAATTAGTAGAAGGATTAAAAGAAAACAAAAATACCGTGAGAATTCATGATCTATATTCAAGTAATTTCAATCCTAATCTAACAAAAATCGAATTAATTGGTGACCCAAAAACACTTCCCGGTTATAAAACAATAGTAAAATATCAGCATGATATAAACTGGGCAAATGTCATAATTATAATTCACCCTGCTTGGTGGTACGGCGTTCCAGCTATTTTGAAGGGATACTTTGATCGTGTTTTAGCTGATGGATTTGCATTTACTTATGAAGATGATAAACCAGATCCCAAACTGCTTAATAAGAAAGGTATATTGATACAAACTTTTGATGCAACAGAAGAAATGGAGAAAGAACTATTTGATGAAGTAACTTCTAAAAGTGTTTTTTATACTTGGACGTATTGTGGGTTAGTGGATTGGCAGCATAAAGCAATGTTCAGAGTCAACTACGTGAGTCAAGAGCAAAGAATAAAATGGTTAGAAGAAATATGCGTCATAGGAAAAAGTATAAACTAAAGAAATGATTTGTGAGTATTATGCTGTCAAAGGAATTCCAAAGGGACATTGAGAAAATAAAAATAGATACCATTCATGGAGCTGTCTATCTTACAATTGAAATACTAAAGGCAATCAGAAAAGAAGTGGAGAGAACAGAAGAGACTGGTGTAAAAGAATTCAATGCCTTAATTGAAGAATTAGAAACCATACATCCTGAAATGGCTTCAATAAGAATAGTAATTAAATTACTCAAGGAAGGGAAATCTCACAGGATAAAGAAGAAAATCGATTACTTGGATTTAATAGATGTCATATACGAAAGAATCATGTTTAAAGAAAAAATCACAAGTACGAATCTCATGAAAATCTTGCTTGATGCCCAATCAATTATGACAATTTCTTATAGTTCAACAATTCTAGATGCATTTAAGCAATTGGCGACGAATACAATAGATAAAAGAGTATATGTCTTAGAATCTAGACCGAAGAGAGAGGGAATAGTTCTTGCGAAAAGATTAGCTGAACTTGGATTCAGAGTAAGACTAATCGCTGATGCAGCAGCAGGATACTATGCAAAAGATGCAGACATAATAGTTGTTGGTGCTGATACAATTCTACCTGATGGATCAACTCTCAATAAAATAGGCTCATTTCAACTAGCATTAATAGCTAAATATTATCAGAAACCATTCGTTGTAGCAGCATCCACAAATAAACTCGCAGTATCAGCTCCGGAAAATCTCAAGGAATTAATTACAGATAAACCCATAGAAGAGATCTATGAATCAACCATAGAGAAACTCACAGTGAAAAACATCTATTTCGAGTTAATCCCAAGAGAATTAGTAACAATATTCGTTTCTGATGAAGAAATGGAATTATTCCCAGAGGAAAACAACAAATAGAACTTTTTATTGATGAACAAGATTTCAAATCGCAATAATGTGTAAGAAGATTTTACACAAAAAAAAGAAAAATTATGTTGAAATAAATTAAAGCTAAACCTTATAAATAACGACTCAAAGAAATTGATAAGAAACCCCTAACAAGAGCGCGGTGGGGTAGCTAGGTTGTGCCCACAGGGCTCATAACCCTGGGATCGGTGGTTCGAATCCACCCCGCGCTACCATTTAGTTTTTATTTTTCTTTCTCGTAACCAAATATCTCGAAAGCATAATGACAATTGGCATTGACTTCTTTGATAAGTTCATCTGTTATCTGATGAACATTTGGTTTGAAGTCTTCTTGCTCTTGAATAAAGTCTTGAAATTCATTTTTATATTCCATAAAACCATCCAATTTCAATTTTCGATGTATCTTCTCAATTGTTGAAAGTGGATTTTCTATGAATTCTTCATAAGATATGTCAATGAAATTCTCTTTAGGAATTAAGGAGATATCCTTAGAATATTTTTCATATATTTTCTGATACAATTTGAAGATTGATTTTTTTATTTCCCCCTCATCCCATTTTTGTAGAGAAAAAACTTCTCTTGTTTTTATATGGAGGTTAATCGAAGAAGCATAAGTATAATAGGGGTTGCGATGTAGATGGATGAACTTTGCATTTGGAAAGAATTCCAACAATGTCTTTATTCTCCCCGTGTTACTTGGATTTTTTAGCATCAGTTTTTTTCCTTTTTCTTTGTAAGTTATTTTTTTCATGTTGAACAAGTACCATTTTAGCCATTTCTTTCTATTTCTAGGAGAAACATCTAATGTAGCATAACTTGCATATTTCCAGAAATTCCTAGGAAAAATCATGCAATCAGTGAATGAGCAGCTACAATAACTAATTAAGCTGTGTTCCATTTCAGATGGTTTTTCACTGGAAATTTTCACATTATCAAAAGGTCTGGTTTCTGGCAAGAATTTATCTACTAGTTTATTTGCCAAATTCGGAAAAGCTAATGAAAAACGAGTTGTTAATATTGTATCTGCAAAGTGAGGATACCCATAGTTCTTATTTTTTGATAATAAAGTATTCAAGTAAGTTGAGCCACTTCTCCATAACCCAATGATGAAAATTGGATCCTCTTTAATTTCAGTTCTACGAATTTTCCTGAAGAAAAAGATTCGCTCAACCATTCTTAAAGGCATGAGCATTACACTCATAAAAAGAGCAAAAAATAATCTGGGAAAGTATTTCGGATGCACTCTGAATCTATTTTCAAATAATAGTCTAATGATATTGCTTGTTGAGGAACCAGCTAAGGGTTCTTTTTTAACTATCCAGTGCTTCTTCATTCCACTTTTTCTCTCACGCAACTCTCAATATTGCTCTAAATTATAGAATATTCGATTAAACCTTTTATATTTCTTCCTAGAATTAGCTTATATGAAAAAAAGAGAATTGAGAGCTAATTTGCTCTTACAGTTCTTCGATAGTCTCCTTAAATATCACATTTCTCTTCTGTAAGTACTCAATAACCTGGTGATAGACTTCTGAATGTTTTCCTAATAGTTCTGGAGGAATGATTCCTCTTTCTTTGAATTTTCCTTCAAGTATAATTCGAGCAACAGCAGTACAAGTATAGCCTGTTGTTCTTGCTATAGATAATATACCCTTCTCTCTATCGTACTTGTCATGCATATCATAGGTATAACGTAGTTTCTTGTCATCTTTCATTCCCTCAATGATAATCTTCATAAAAGTATGATCTTCATCTCCCTCTTCAAACATCCAATGATCAAGCAGAAGTTTATGTGTTAACTCAATTGGTTTGATTTTCTTTCCTTTTACATCAATTTCCTCTGTATTGAGGAATCCTGCTTCTATTAGCATTTGCATTTTTTCTATATGATCAGGATATCTTAGTGTCATTTCTTTCATGAAAGGAATATCCATTGTCTTGTGGAGAGTTCTAAGACCATCAGTATTAATGCCTACAAGAGTTCCTACTTCTGGAAAATCTAATAGTTCAAGTTCAGATAATGCTGGTAGAACAACTTCCTTACTATTCTCAATATATCTTCCTAATAGGATGTATTCCTCGATTACCTCAATGGGTGGATAAGGTGATTTATAATCAAAAAGCCAGTTCCTTTCTACTGGTAATCCCCCAACATAACATAGGAAACTTTCTGTTTTATCTAAGATTGAATCAATATACCCAAGTATGATATTACTTGAACCAGGAGCTACTCCACAGTCAACAACAGCTGTAACTCCTTTCTCCTTTGCTAATTCATCTAAGCTTAATGCATCTTCCTCGAAAAATGAGATATCTACTATGTTCTTTCCTGCTTCAATTACTGCCTTAAGAGACTTATAGCCGATAGAACTTGGAAGAGCTCCAATTACTAAATCAAAATCCTTCACAATATCTTTGATGATACTGGGATTGGATAAATCTGCACATATTCCATGAAGATCATAATCATGTGTCAGTTTATCTAAAACCTCTTGGTTAATATCAACTATTGAAACCTTAGTAGAAGGATCTTCTGCTAGATCTCTTGCAATAACATTTCCTGTATATCCTGCTCCTAAAACAACAACTTTCATAT
>JAGMDP010000151.1 GCA_023128635.1 Candidatus Heimdallarchaeota archaeon
GAGAGTATCATATCTCTTTCACCGTCTGGAAAGAATTTGTCAGCTACAGTCACGTGATTAGCATTCAATAAACCTGCAAGCTGCTTCCCAATTATTGGTTGTCCTGGTCCTGAGATTACAGTTGTCATAACTTTCAACCATCTACTTCTCTTCATGTAACGATTTTCAAGATTACATTTAAAATAATCGGATAATTAATGAAATAGCTTTTCCCTTAATTTTTAGGGATACTTCTATACAAGATGATTGTTTTTCCTCTTTTTTCGATTAAATTAGACCTAGTTTTATCTGTGAGGACTTTAATATCTAAATCGAGATTGTCTGAAAAATAATTACCGAGAAATTTAATCTTAATCAATTCATTTAGATTAAGTTGTTGATCTATGTGTTTTATTACTGAGGGGGTCATCCCATTTTTACCTATATTTGCTGTTGCTTTTTCAGCGCGAACTATTGCTATTTTGTTTTTTAGTTTCCTCTTAAGACTCAAACAATCCATCTCCAAGCTTTTGTCTTTGGATAATATAGCAACGAAATGATACTAATAATAAATATGATTCTTATTTTGAAATATAATCAATAAAAAAAAGGGTAGAGAATAGGTGGCACCGATAGTTATTACTGATAGGGCTACAATAATAACTGTTGAAAGGGAGGTCTGGTACCACCTATCACTAAGAGGGTTTTTCGATTTTGTGTTTCGGATCTAGGGTCTCTGTTTTATATAAACCAGTTCTCTGTTCAGAATGCATTTGAGAACCAGTTTCAACTTTGAGATAAAATCCTGCAAGCATAAGTAATGGACCTGCTAACCAGGTGATAATCGCTAATGAGGGAAAAAGATAGGGAGAGATACTTACGAATGAGTCTATTAAGAACATAAATAATCCAAGGATAATAGTTGAGAAGCCAATAGTGAAATAACCAATGCGTTTCTTTGCTGCTTTATTTTTAAGCGTAAAGTAGGTAATTGTTAGCAAAATGGCGCCTGTAATAACAAAAACTGCGGGGATGATTTGAACAAACGTTTTCCCTAGTAAATTATCAGTAGTTTTGTAACCACCAAATCCATCAACGATAACCCAGTCGTTAAGTACACCAATTGCAATACAAGTAACTGAGATTAAGCCTAATACTACATAGAGAATCCAATGTAGGGATTCTGCCCCAAAGTAAATACCAATAGCTGAGATAAGCAATATTGCTGCACTTAGAATTCCAGTAGCTACACCAAGATCACGGAAAATGTTAGCTGCTGCTAGTGATCTATAAGCTACTGCAAAATTAATTCCGTTAAATAATAACGAAAGTGACCAGGAAATAAAACCCGATGAAAATAATTGATTCAGTCTCTTTTTTGGATTTTTTATGAGGAATAAAACACTAATGATTGCTGATATTATTCCTGCAACAATCCAAGCGATAGATGTAAACAAGTTAAATGTTGTGACCAATTTAGCCCACTCAAAAATTGGTCTACAGTTTAGTATATAAAATACCCTTTCCAAAAAAATTGCAGAAAAAAGCCTTGTATGTATCCAACTTTGTAAAAGATACTTGTCACGAATGATGAGTTTCTGTCGTATTTGGGGACTTTAAAAGGTAAAATCGAAATTTCTTCTTAATATAGAGCATTTAGAGTCCAGAAAAATGAGCGGTATTATTTGGATTGAAAACGGTGGCTTGTATGTATAAAGATGTCTTATCCACAAAAATAAAAAACTCTGAGCTAGAAAAAACTAGTTCACTAATAAACAATGCGAGAAATAATCATGCATTAAAGTTTAGGGAAATTCTATGCCCTAAAAGCTGTCAAGCAATTTCCTCTGAGGAGTGTAAGACTTGTACTTCTAGACAAGAGCTTCGCAGAAAACATGAACTTGGTTTATCACTTGTGACAATAATTTGTATGTGGAATGTAGCTAAATCCACTGCGGACTGAAGAATATCATGAGAGCTACTTAGCGCCTCTGTCACAGGTTTAGTATTTTATTTGTGTTTAAAAAGGTCATTTGCAACATATCTGTGATCAATGTTTCTGGGTCGGGTTAGTTATGAAATTCAGCTTGAGTATTCGTACTCTAAAAAAAATCCTAATAGGGACTACTGTAATTAATTACATAATACTAGTTGCATATGTATTCTTAATCGTCTCTCTTTCATTTTTTGAAAGCTATGCTGTTTTTTTGCTCTCATTACCTGCTTATGTTTTATCAAAAAGCTGGTTACTGGTTTTAGGATTCTTTGGATTCGAAGGTTGCTTATTACTTTATTATTGGTATAAAAATAAAAGTAGAGTTCAATCTGAAAATCTTGAAGAAACATCACAGATAATTCTTGATGAGGACGTTTTTAGTAATGTTAGTAATAATAGTGAACTTTTCTCTGAGACTGAGAATTCGATTAGTGATATTGCATTTGAGGAAATAGAAAGACCAGAGATTGAGATCGAGCATGATATCGATGGAATGATACCTGTTCAAACAGCAGCAACAGCACAAGATGATTTAGAATTAATTGAATCTGAAAAAGAGTTTGATAGACTCTGGGAGGAAGCAATAGAGCATGTGAGTTCTGCTTATAAAAAAAAAGCTGGGGAGTCAGTTAACGTAACTACAAAAGCGAACGAAAAAATAGAGCCTAATCAAGAACCAACTAGTAATCAAAAGAGTAGTGATACCATAAGGAGTGTTATCGAGAAGAATCAACAATCAAACAAAGTTTCTCGAGCAATAATTGCTAAATCCAAGTTAAAGAGAAAAAAGAATGTTGACAATGTTTCTTTAATTAAAGATCAACATAGGGAATTCTACAATGAAATAGCCTTGAATAATTGGATTTATCAGAAAAATTCTGATCGCGAGAGAGTGGGATTATTTAAGCTATCTTTGGATGAAACGAGATACAGAGAAAAAGAATTCAGATACTTAATCGATGCCGGCATTCTACACAAAATATTAATCCCTTTTCACTCAGGTTCATTTGTAATTTACTCTTTATATGAAGGAGAAGATAAAAAAATCATCAAAAATTATCTTGCGAAGTTATGCAAACGTAATAGTCTAAGTTTCACTCAAAAATCAATTGCATTTGTGAATTATTCTGATCTTGGTTTAGAAAGAAAGAACTGGCGATTTGATTTTCATATCAATAATTCAGTTGTTGGCATTATTTGGTTAAGTAATTTCCTTATTGAGGATGATCAAACTAAAACAATATCTCTTGCTTATCAGCAGAAGAAGGAATTAAAAGCATTACTTGCAACAGCACAGATAAACCATTCAAAGAGAAATATAACAGCTATAATTATCACAGATTATAATTATAACAAAAAATTAATCAAGAAACATATTGAAAACATGGGATTTGGTCAAGCAACAATTTTTGCAGTAGGAGAAAAAAACTTCGAATCTCAAATAATAAAAGAGCTAAAAAACAAAATCTCTGTATGAATTACGTATTTGATAATAATTCTAAAACATCATAAATAATCAAAATGAGTAAATAAGAAGAATAGATCTATTCTTCAGTGTCTCTAATTGTTTCAAGTATTGATATAGTCTTCCAAATCAAAGTTCTGGCATGAACTGGGCAATTTGGATCAAGACTAGTTTCTTCTAAAATGCTGGTAGCAACATTTGCTCTAATTGCTGAAGAAGGTTCTTGTTCAACATTTCCTAACATAGTTAAAGCATCACTTGCGCTCCTACGAATATTTCTTGGAACACTTGTATCTTCGCTAATATCTTTCAAGATTCTTATAGCTAATTCTTCATCTTCGGACACATCATCCACAACCATTCAGACAAATTTGAGAAAACTTGCTAATTTTATTTAGAACGTTCAATTCACGCACATATTAACGCTTATTTGAATATTACTATCAATTGAAGAAAGAGTATATGCTTGCTTTTTAATGTTGGGGTTTAGTTTTTTTCAATCTTTTCTAGCTCATATAAAACAAAAGTTATACAGGTTGAAGCTAAATATGATCGTTTCCCAAGACTAATTTGAGCTGTTGTTATACTATCAACTATTTTTTCTATTTCAGCGGATATATCATGACGTCCACCAAAAATGAAGCAACATGAATTAACAATTTGTATATCTTGTTTTATAACATTAAATGGTTGCCCATTTTCATGGAGATAGAAAACAGATTCAAAAGCATTTTTTATATGAGAGAATAATGACTTGATATCCTTTAGATGCTGCCAACTAAAAAATTGCAAAGATGGATCAACACAATTACTGGTTTCATCTTGCTGCTTGAGAAAAATTTGAAGGGATTCCTTGATCAAAGATGCAACCTCAATTTCATCATATGGTTTTTCCCTTTCCGTTAGATTTCTAACTGTCAAAGTAACAGGATTATTTTTTGTGAACAAAACGATATAATTCACATCAAAATTATTATATGATGGGAAAGTAGCAAGAATATTTCTAGCAACTACATCTATCTTTGAAGACCCAGGCAAATTTTTTAGAGAAAATGTCATTTGTGGTATTTCTTCTTCTAAAACTAACAAAAATGTCACTATTTTCTTCTTGGAAGAAATCATAAGTAAAACCTAACAAAATCGATCTTTCTTGTAAAAGAGATGTAGTATGAATTCCCTTGAGAAAAGGGGTTAATACTCATCTTTCGTACAAATATTATTTCTAAGTTTTTCGAATTGCTTTTGATCGAATTTTCACTTTGCCTTTATGAACTGCACACGAAATACAGTAATACTTTATTCTTCTTTCTCGAGGAATAAAAGTACCTTGTTGTCGCAATTCTCTTGCAAGTGTAGGATCCATGAGGGTTACATATTTTGTTTCTTTCTTAATTTTGTCAGAAGGAACTAATCTACCGCAAGATGAACATTGAGTCTTTCCACCTTTGCCTTTACTTCCTTTTTTCCTTCCGCCTGATTTTCTTTTTTTAGTCATTATTTCACGACCGATTCAAATAACATATTTCAGCTAATAGCTATTAATATATGTTTGAAATCGTTCTGTTACCATATTAAAGATTTACGTTTGACTTGAAAAGAAAAAAATAGTGAAAATATGCCTTATGGGAAAACTTTTTTCTACTATTAGATATCTAAAAGAACAGAACTTCATTACATTAAGAAGATTGCAGGTTGATTGAAAACATGAACTCGAGTTATTTAGAAAATGATGATCAGAAAGATGGTTCTAGAGCTTTCAAACGATTGAAGAAGAAGACATCTATAGATAATTTATGGATTTACATTCTAAGATTATTACAAGAGAAAGAAATGTACGGATATGAATTAAAAGAATCAATAAAAACTAGATTCGGTTTCGAACCTGCCACAGTTACTTCTTATACAATTCTTTACAAACTTGAGAAAGATAACCTTGTAACTTCTCATGTTCTAGACAATCCGGAAGGAAGACCTGATAGAAAATATTATGCAATTACTTCTGCAGGTAAAAAAGCAATGAAGGAAGCTAAAGGTCTTTTTGAAGAAATAATATCAAAAGTTTTTGATAAGACAAAATGAAAAGAAGAAGCAAATGACAAGCACTTGCTTTGTTTCGATTTTGTTAAATTTCAATGGGTTCTGAATTTGTGTAAACTTCGACTTTTCCATTTCGAATCATTACATCATTTTCAAGTCGTTGGCCACCTAAACCTTTGACATACACTCCAGGTTCAATTGTAAAGACCATTCCTTCTTCCACGAGAACTTCATTCCAGATTTCTAATCTTTCCGGTTCCGTGGGTTTTTGCCTGATGCCTGGAGCATCATGGACTGTTAATCCTAATCCATGACCAAGACCATGAGGCATGTGATAACCTGCAGCTTCAATAACATCCACAGCAACCTTTGAGATTTTCCAAAGTGGAACACCAACATCAATCGCAGCTATGGCCTCTTCATACGCTTTGAAGCATGTTTTCTTGATTTTCTTTTGCTCTTCGGTCAACTTCCCAAAAGAAAGTGGAATGGTGATGTCACAAACATAACCATCAAATCTAGCTCCATAATCAATTAAGGCTAATCCATTCTTAGAATATTTGTTGTTACCAGCAGATGGGTGACAGTGAATCATATGAGATCTTTCTATGTTCGCAACAAGAGATGGAAACGAATTTTCTTCTGCACCGTATTCTTGCATTTTCTTCATTACAATGAATGAGAGATCATTTTCTGTCCCCTCTTTTTCTTCAGCAAACTTTCGGATATCTTTTATGGTTTTATTACCAATTTTTCCAGCTTCAAGTAATTTATCCATTTCCTTGGGACTTTTAGTCGAGCGGAGCTCTGTGAACATATTAGCAAGCTTGTGTGGACTCTCGAAGAGTTTTACTTCTGGCATTTTTTTCTGAATTTCCAAAATATATCGATAAGGAATGCCTAAATTAAAGCCTATTACAGGCGAGTCCTTTTTAGCTACTTCTTTTATATAGGTCACAGGATTATGTCTAGAATCCTTATCTGTTACTAAAGTATCTACTTGTGCATGATCTTTAGCCAAATCAACATCCCATGGGAGTAGGGTTGTTTCTCCCCCAGAAGTAACAATAAGATTTGCATCCATAATATGCCCTGAAAGATATCGCATATTAACATCTCTAGCATTTTCCCAATCAGTAATAAAGATTAGATCAATACTATTTTTTTCCATAAAATTCGTTAGCTTATCCATTTTTTCTTGTGTAATCGGTCGCAATTTCCAACACCCAAATATTTTCTCTTATATATCCGTGAAATGATAACTTTAATCCTTTAAAAAAGATATTTCAAAATCTAATTCTAAGATAGAAATTAAGGAAATGATTCGTAGAGTTTTAATACAAAATAAGTAATATGAAGATAGGTTGTAGAAAAATGCATCTCCCAGATTTTCTTAAAGAGGATTGGATGAAAAAAACAGAGATCAGACTATCCAAGAAAGAAGAGATTCCAGTTTTAAAAGAAATCATTGTGGAAGCATATACACCAATTGAACCAATTTTAGGAAGAAAACCTAGAGGAATGCTGGAAACAGAAGAAAAGATTCAGGAGAGAGTAGAGAATAACACTATATATTCAGTTTTATATGAAGGAAAATTAATTGGAACTTTTACTATAAAAGAGAATACAAATTTCGGATTAATGGAAGTTCAAAAAATAGCAATTAGGGAAGAGATGCAAAACAAAGGATTTGGTTCTTATATTGTGGAATCCGCAGAGCATTTAATTCGTCTAATGGAAAAGAAGAAAATTATTGTTGAAACATACGAAGACCACAAGCAATTAGTTGATTTTTATCTTCATCGAGATTACAAGGTAATTCACAAGAGAATGAGGAAATGTAATGTTGTTATAGTTATGGAGAAGAATCTCTGGAGAGAAGATTAAATGAAAATTGAAGTTGTTCGTGGCGGAGGATTGTGTTCTAATTGCTTTATTTTAAGTGATGAAAAAGAAGGAAAATTGTTCATTATTGATCTTGGTGTGACTGGAAAATTAACAAGATTCGCATTAAAGAAGAGTTTGAAAAAAATAGTAAATGAAAAATTCGAAGATTATGAACTTGAAGTTTTTCTCACACACAGTCATCTTGATCATATTTGGGGAGAAGATAACCTCAAGAAATTCCAGAAAATAACCTACAGTGCAAGTGAACTAGCTGCTAACCATATAAATACTCGAGATGAAATTACTCTTCTCTCAAAATATCGTGCAAAAATTTCCTACTCTATTAACAAAATCTATGCGGATGGAGATATTATCAAGTTTTCAGATTCCGAATTACAAGTAATTTATACTCCCGGTCATACCGATGGGTCTGCTGTTCTCTATGAAACGAATACTAAAAGCTTATTCGCAGGTGATGTTGTATTCGCTGGTGGGGGTGTTGGTAGAGTTGATTTCCCAACAGGTGATCGATGGGAAATGATAGCTACACTAGATAAGATATCAAAACTTGATATTGATCATTTATACAGCGGTCATGGACTTGATTTGCATCAAAAAGTGAGAGATAATATTCTCTATGCTAAGAATATGATGGAATACTGGTAAAATAATCAAAGAAAAAGAAATTAAAAGAAGCATTTACATGCTTCAATTATTTTTGTTTTATTTTAGCTAATGAGGTAATAATTGCCCATTGATGATCAATGTAATCCCTATAGGATTGTAGTAGTTCGCCACCTATTCCTCGATACCTGCCTTGGTCTTTCAAATAATCCTCTAATGGTTTACGTTTTGCTGGGTCTTCGTATCTTTTGCTGAGTCTTGAAAGTTCTATGTCTCCATCAATGGCTTCCCAGAGTATGTGAGCACCTGATTCTACAGCTAATTTACCTATTTCAATTGTTTTTTCAGATGGGAATCGCCAACCAATAGCGCATGGTGCTAGGAGGTAAATAAATTTGAAGCCATCCATTGTTTGTGCTTTTCTGAGTTTCTCAATGAAGTCTCGAGGATAAGAAGTGCAAGCAGTTGCTACGTAAGGTAAATTGTGTGTCCACATGATTAGAGAAATGTCTTTTGGAAAACCAACACGACCTTTGGGAGTTGTTTTAGTTCTTGCTCCTGGAGGTGTTGCTCCCGATTTTTGAACACCGGTGTTACTATAGCTTTCATTTGAATAAGTAACATAGATCATATTGTCATTTCTTTCTGCAGCACCAGATATTGCTGCTAGTCCTATATCAACGCTTCCGCCATCACCGGCCCAAGCAAGAACTGTTGTGTCTTTTTTACCTTTGCTATCTAGAGCAGCAGTAATACCTGAAGCAGCAGAAGCAGCAGCTGCAAATGCTATGTTTAAAACTGGAACGGTAATTGCTGATTTTGGATAAGGACCTTGCCAAACTGATGTACAACATGCTGGAACTGACATGATAACATCTTCACCAAGAGCTTTCAAAGCGTATCGCAATCCTAGTGATGATGAGCAACCAGCACATGCAGCATGACCTGGAAGGATCGGTTCTGGGAGTCGTAAAATTTCTTTAGTTGTAACCATTTTTTTCGCCTCATTTTAAGGTTTCAAGGTCTTTTTCGACCAAACCTGCAGCATATTCTGCTGTAACATCCATCCCACTAAGACCTTCTATATGATGGAAAGCTTTTGGATGATTCTTGCCTTCATATAATGCAGCCATAGTGTCAATAGCAATAACCCCTTTAAATCCGTAAGAAGGAGCACGTTCAATAAAATGAATCGTTTCAGCATCCTTACATACTTCCCTCATTTCTTCATCAGGGTATGGTCTAAGAACTCGTAATCGCACCAAACCCACATCGTAACCTTTCTTCTTTAACATGTCAACGGATA
>JAGMDP010000152.1 GCA_023128635.1 Candidatus Heimdallarchaeota archaeon
TATTCATTGTTAATTCTTCGGTTTGACTAACTGCAGTAGTCATTAATGGCAAGATCCAAATTTGACTTAGAATACTAATTATCTGTCCATCATAGAAAAGAAATGTAGCTGTTACCTTTGTCTGCAAGGGCAGCTACTAAGAGCTTTTGGGAAGAATCATAAATGAATTGATTATCTTCACCACCTATTTGTTGAACACCGCCAATACCGCTTTCAGAAGAAAAAGCATCAAAAGCAACAAGTAGTCCAGAAATTAACTGATCATCAATTTCAAGTTCAATATATTTGTGACTGAAAATACATTGACCAGTATCAGTAATAATCCATATAGCTTGAATCAATACAATACCTCCGAGATAGAATATCCTCAAATATTGTGTAGGTTCATAATTAGATAATAATCAATTCGGAGGAATTATATTAAAAATCACTCCAAATGGGAAAATTGATACGGAAACCAAAGTATGTATTTATAATTGTATCAGAGAAAACATAAAGCGAGTAAAGATTAGGATTATATAATCAATTCTTCTATGTAATTACCTACATAGTAAGTGTTTTTAGTCGAAAGAAATAAAAATGAACACTGAAAACAAAAACCACTCAATAAAACTAAGGGTTAAATAGCATTTTAAGAAAACACAACCTCCTCAAGTGATCAATAATGCAAAAAATTTTACTAATCGGTTTGGATGGAGTCGGGAAAACCTCTCTCTATCAAAAATTCTTCTTGAAAAAGGATCCTGTGCAACTACAAAAAATACAACCAACAAGAGGGATTGCCAAATATACTCATGACTTTCTTAGAACCGATTATACAATCATCGATGCAGGAGGTGGGAAGGAGTTCCGACAAGGATATATTGGTAATACTGAATTAGTTAACGATTTAAGTGCCATAGTTTTTGTCGTGGATGTTCAAAATCCACCGAAATATCAAGAAACGGTAAATTTCTTTAGTGTTTGGTTGAAAAGCATTGCAAATTCTATCAAGGGAGTTAAAGGATATTTATTGTATAATAAAGTAGATCCTGGAAAAGAAGGGCAAGTGAAGCAAGGATTAGCACATATTGCACAATTATTCAAACCAATAGAAAGCATGTTCCCAGGGGAGATGGTTAAAACACTAACAAGTATTTATTCTGATTCAACAAATCAAATCTTCCAAAGAATGCTCCTAGATTTGATGCCGAAAAGGATGTCGGTACCAGTCGAACCAAGAAGAATAGAATCTACTCCGACAACACCTATAACTTCAGCAGTTACACCACCTATAGTTAAAGAATCACGTATAACACAACCAACAAGAGCTGTAGAAAATACCACTAAAATTTCACCACCAATAACTCCACAACCGGTGAAAGAAAAAATTGCCGCCCCTCCAGTTACACCGCCAAAATTAGCAGAGCCAATAAAAACAAGTGAAACAGCAATAACTCCACCTGCGATTGACATTTCAACAACAATGGAGAAGGCAGAAATAGATAGAATAAGAGAAAAAACAGCAGAAAGATTAACCGATATAATAGATGCGACATTAAACAATAATCCCGGATTTGAAGCAATAGCGGTTTATTCAGAAAACGTTGAACTAATAGTTGGGGCAGTACAACAAGGTGGAAATCCACAAATATTAAATTCAATTGAATTAACTTTGAGGAAAATAAATCTAGAAGAATATATGAGTCGCTTAGGAAAAGTAAAAGTTGGAGGGGAAGGACACATAAAAATAGATACCTTCGATATTTTCTTCGAAAAAGTGTCGCCAGAACACATGAGCACAGTTATTTGTTCAGCAATAGAAGAGGACACAATAAAAAATATCCAACAACTCAATCGATACTTAAATCAAGCATTAAGCATTTCTTCTGCAGACGCTGAAGAAGACACATTCAAAAGATCAGATTTAATGACAGAATTAAAATTGAGATTGCACAGAAGAGGAAAAAGTGTCGATCACGTAGGATAATTTGTTTTTAAAAAAAGAAGAAATGGTGGACCGAGCGGAATTTGAATCCGCGGCCTTCTGAATGCAAATCAGACGATCTACCAAGCTGATCTATCGGCCCATTGTTTGTTATTTTTTCTTGTGGTTCCTATTTTTGAATCTTTTTATTAGGAAAAATTTTCTCTTCATAAATTAAAAGTTATCGCTATAAAGACGTTTAACATGATGTGTCCTAGAGTTACTCCGAAGATGTTTTCTGTTTTATAGACTGTCCACCCTGTTAAAACTCCTGAGACTATTATGAAAAACACTGCATTTATTGGTCCAATGTAAGTCGGCAACCATCTTAGTTCTTGGATATGCCCAAACATCCATACAACGAATTGTAACATAAATCCTAAGAACCTCCCATCTTTTAAAGTGATTTTTCGACCTAGGATTGTAAATTCGTTTTGTATTTCTGAGAATTGTATCTGAACAAATGCTTTTGAGTAAAATTCAAACATAATGACATTTAGTGAAACAAAAAATATCCACCAAAACCATTCTTGTGAATTCCCTAGAAAATAATAAAGCGGGTAGACATTATCGATGTATTTTTGTGAGAGTACGATCCACGGAAAGAATATTCCCGCATGCATTGCTAACCCTTGTAGTAAACTACTAATGATATTCTTGGGACGCAGACCATTCTTAGTTGCCATGAAAAAAAGAAAACCTTTACCTGTTTTTATTCGAAAAATTGCTAGGTATATACAAGGGATGATTGCAAAACAAATGAATGAGAGTAGTGCATGAAAGAAATATTCATCTCCCATTATTCTAAAATCACTTAGTTCCAAAGGAAAATAAACTGCTAAAGCTATTGGCCCAACTATAAGATTCGCTAAAATAGCTTGTTTTATTGTAATTCTAGGAACGTTTTCCTTAACTTTTGAGGTTAAAATATTCAATGAATCATTTTCATTAGTGGAAGATTTTTTTCCTTCAGAAATAACTAATTCTTTCTTGGTTGTCTCTTCCTGATTCATGATGTCTTATCCTCTAATTAAATACAATATAAGAAATTTGTACATTCTCTTCTTTTACACCTATCTCTTTTACTTTTTAATGATTTTCAAGAAGAATTATTAAACTACAGTGATAATTCATTTTTGACCGGTAATGACTTCTTCACAAGATCAAACTGATTTGTCTGATGAATTCCAAAAAGGCATTGTATGCGATTTGCATTCCCATTCCTCCTATGCAGGTGGTACAGGGAGTCTCGATTTAAGAACTGCCGTTGATAACATGCCAAAAAAAGGCGTTCGAGTTGTTGGAACTGGCGATTGCCTTTATCCACCTTGGTTAACAATACTGAAAGACCAATTAGTTGATGAGGATGAAGATGGAGTTTTCGAATTAAAAAACGCTACTGAGAAGGAAGCGCAAACAAAATTTGTCTTGCAGACCGAAATTGCAGTAACAGCTCCAATAGGAGTAAATCGAAAAATAGTTCACTGCATTTTTCTGTGGCCGGATTATCACTCGATAGACGAAGCAATCACACTCATTGAGAAATTCGGGGTAAAAAATTCAATGGGGAGGCCATTCTTAACCAATAATAGCATAGAAGAAGTAGGTGAACGTATTAACAAAATTTTGGACATCGATTCACTTATAGAATTCATTCCAGCTCATATTTTGGTTCCTTTGGGAATTTATGGTCCAAAACCACCTATTGTTTACATGTCAGATTTCTTCGGGGAAGCAGCTGACAGAATTCATGCCTTTGAAACAGGTCTAAGTGCTGACCCAACAGTAACCACATTAATACCAGAGTTAGATGATTTAACATTAATATCTAATAGTGATGCTCATTCAGCGGCATTAAATAGACTGGGAAGGGAATTAACAAGTCTCGATCTAAACAAAATTACTTACAAAGAAATTATTGATGCGTTAAGAAACAACCGCGTATGTTATACCGCTGAATTTCACCCGTCGGAAGGACGGTACTTCCTAACCGGTCATCGGGGAGGAATAAGAAATCACCTACAAGATGAATACTGCGT
>JAGMDP010000153.1 GCA_023128635.1 Candidatus Heimdallarchaeota archaeon
CATGACGAGTAATAAGCTAATCATTTGACAAAAAGCATATTGTGCTACAGGATTCTGATAACCAAATAATTCTACACCAATTAAGATAGCATAAACTATGTAGTAAGCAACAAAATAAATCGCAGTAATAATTGAAGCTGACAAGAAGGGTGCTCGGAAATCTTTGATATCAAAAGATCGTAAGCGAATGAGTATTGCTTCAAAAAGAATCATTTTAGCATTTGCAAGAATTAATACCGCTGCAACAATCATGGTAATGTAAGCTGCGAGATACTTGTTACTAACAACTTCGAGTATCTCACGGGCATGATAAATCATGGGAATTTGAGTTAGAATAGCAAATCCCGCAAGGATAGCAAGAATGCCTATGGGTTTTCCCTGTCTCCATTGAATGTTCATAGCTGACATCATTTAGACCTTCCAAGAATCAACACTTATTGCAAATGTGAGTAATTCGCATATCGATTAAACCTATTAAAAACATTTTGGAGAGGTTCGAATTTCTGCCTTACCTCAACTTGATGTATCGCTCAAATTCTTCCACATCATTGTTGCGAAGATGCTTGCGAATTAAATCTCTCAAAAGTCCTAAATTTGTCCCTTGTTTAGCACTCACAGTAATAACTGCTTCTTGATACTCTTCTGGGAGATTATCATAATCAATTAATTTCTTGATGTATTGAACTGCTTTTTCAACTTCGATTTTTCCTATTTTATCAATTTTGTTGATCGCAACAATTGGAATTATTTTATTTTCTCTCAAGAAATTATACAATTCCTGATCTATAGGGATAATTCCCTTTTTTGATAATCGTTTGGAGACATCAATGATACTTTTAGCATCAATAACAAGAATACAAGCAGGAATGCGGAATTTGTACTTTTCAAAAAACCCCACGATTCTATCCTTAACTAGATCCTCATACGATTTAGCTCTATCATGGATTTTTCCCCAACCAGGAACATCAACGACCTCAAATTTCTTAGTAATATTATAAATATTAATTCGTCTCGTAGAACCAGGTTTCTTACCAATAACTGGTTTAACAGAAGTTAATTTGCCAATTAATGAACTCTTACCAGCATTTGGTCTACCAACAAAAACAAGATACCAAGCGAATTCTTCCATAGTAATACCAC